>JAGVCC010000070.1 GCA_020059395.1 Chitinophagales bacterium
AGCACCATCATCGCTTGATACTAAAAAAAGTGATATTCTCTCCTTCTTAAAAGGTCATGCACGTGAAATAAAAGCACTTGCTGATGCAGCTGCTGCAGGCTCAGCAGATAAAGCAACAAAATATCATTTACAGGATTTAAGCGACCGCTTAAAGAGAATGCTGGAGCCTAAATAGTTATACAAAGGCTTTATTGAAAACAGGCGCTCAATTTAGAGCGCCTGTTTTATTAGTATTACAACTTAAACTATTTAACAGTTAAACAATTCTCACTTATGTATCTCACTGGTAAAATGAAACTCAATATCCGGATTATTCTGCCTTTCGGTATTTAAAAACCATTCGCTTTGTGCCAGATAAACGGTGTGCCCGTCTTTATCGGCTGCAATATTGGCCTGTTTAAAACGGGTAAAGTCATCCAGTTTTTTAGCATCGTTACTTTGCAGCCAGCAGGCTTTATAAAAAGGCAGGTTGTTCATTTGAACCGATGCGCCATACTCCTGCAGCAAACGGTACTGTATTACTTCAAACTGCAGCTCCCCCACACAGCCAATAATTTTTTTGGTGCCGCCAAACTGTGTAAACAACTGTGCCACGCCCTCATCCGTTAACTGCAGCAAACCTTTTTCAAGCTGCTTGGTTTTCATCGGGTCTTTGTTCACCACTTCCTTAAATATTTCGGGGCTAAAGCTGGGTATGCCGGTAAAATAAAAATCTTCTCCTTCCGTCAGTGTATCACCTATTTTAAAATTACCAGTGTCAAACAAACCCACCACATCACCGGGGTATGCATCTTCAATCACTTCCTTCTGCCGTGCCATAAAAGTGTATGGGTTGCTAAAACGAAAGTCCCGTTCCATACGCACATGATGATAATACGTGTTACGCTCAAAGCGGCCGCTGCACACCCGTAAAAAAGCAATACGGTCACGGTGCTTGGGGTCTAAGTTGGCATGTATTTTAAAAATAAAACCGCTGAATTTATCTTCATCAGGTTTTATATCTCTTAAAGTTGTGTGCCGTGGTCTTGGCGTGGGTGCAATGCGGATAAATGTATCCAGCATTTCCTTTACACCAAAGTTGTTTACCGCACTGCCAAAAAACACAGGTGCTACATCACCACTTAAATAACTGGCGTTGTTTAATTCGCCATATACACCGTCAATCAATTCTACATCTTCTCTTAAAGTGGCTGCATCTCTTTCTCCTATTTTAGTGTTTAAAATTTCATCATTAATATCTTTTATTTCCAGCACATCTTCATCGTTGGCTTTTGTACCTGCGGTAAACAGTACCAAACTTTTTTTATGCAAATCGTACACACCTTTAAAATCTTTACCGCTGTTAATAGGCACCGTCATGGGGTGCAACTGAATTTTTAATTCATTTTCTATTTCTTCTAAAAGGTCAAACCGGTTTTTACCATCCCTGTCCATTTTATTAATGAAAACAATAACGGGTGTTTTACGCATTGAAATAACTTCCATCAAACGCCTTGTTTGTGGTTCCACCCCATTTACACTGTCAATCACCAGCACCACACTGTCTACGGCTGTTAATGTTCTAAAAGTATCTTCCGCAAAATCTTTGTGGCCCGGCGTATCCAGCAGGTTAATTAAAAAACCCTGGTATTCAAACGTCATTACAGATGTAGCCACACTAATACCCCGCTGGCGCTCAATTTCCATAAAGTCGCTGGTGGCATGTTTTTTTATTTTGTTGCTTTTAACCGCACCGGCTGTTTGTATGGCACCCCCAAATAACAGAAATTTTTCTGTTAACGTGGTTTTACCGGCATCCGGGTGAGAGATGATAGCGAAGGTTTTGCGTTTGTTTATTTCGTTGATGTACTTCATGATTTGCCCGCAGATTGCGCTGATAGCGCAGATTTTTTAAGTGGGCAAAGGTAAGCTATGGTAAAGCTATTGCAAAAAAGGGTTTTGTTATTTTGATACCAGCGACTGTTCCTTGATTATATTTCAGTGGCGTCGCTCCGTTCAACTAATTATTACTATTGAGCATTACAGCATTTTGCATGAAAGTTTTCTGCATTGGTTTTGGAAAATTTACAACCTTTTAATGCTTGCAAAACCTACACTTAAATTGGTAATTTGCAGTTATGGTAAAATTCACAGCCACCATAGAAAAATTTGGAGAAAAAGCCCATCAAACCGGCTGGACAGTTATCATTATTCCTACAAAAATTGCTGATAAGATAAACCCCGGTGTAAAGAAAAGTTTTAGGGTAAAAGGCATGCTAGACGATTATGAAATTGAGAAAATGGCTATAATGCCCGCTGGCAATGGTGATTTTATTTTGGTATTAAATGCTGGTATACGTAAGGTCATACGCAAACAAAAAAACGATACTGTTAAAATACAATTGACGTTAGACAAAAGAGCGTTAACACCCCCAAGTGATTTGATTGAATGTATGCAAGATGAACCCGAAGCCTTAAAATATTACAATAACCTGCCGCTGGGCCACCGTAATTATTTTACTAAATGGATTGACAGTGCCAAAACAGATGCCACTAAAACCAAACGTATTGCAATGGTTGTAAAAGCAATGGTGCGTAAAATGGACTTTGGCGCAATGCTAAGAGAAGAAAGAGATGAGAGGAAAAAGTTAATGGGGTAAAGCTTTTAGATGATATTCTTTTTAAAAATTATTGATTATTAATTACTGATTATTTTTACCTGATAATATTTATACCAATTTGACATTAAAACTACACTTTAGTCTTATCATTTCGATACTTTGTTCCTCAGTAAAGGTTGTGGGAAAATCTGCGGCAGCAGTGATAAATAGATTTCTCCTTCGTCGAAATGACAGTGTGTTTTTAAAGTCTCAACGGAATTACAAGTTGCATAATTAATGCTGAACAAAGAAATTTTGTTGACGTGCTGCCGGATTGAAGCAGAAGTACGAAACCCCGACGGCGGCTTTTAGCCCCGTTGGCGGTTGATGAACTTGCAGCCAAAAGCTCCAAATTCTATCTCAATAAAATTGTAGCCCCTTTTTGTTCTATGCGTTTCCCACTGTCAATTAACGTGTATTGCAGCATCCACACATAAGTACCGGGGTCGGCGGGCTGGCCTTTAAATTTACCATCCCATTTGTTTTGCCAGTTGGCAGTGCTGTAAATTAATTGCCCAAAACGGTTAAATACTTTAAACACAAGGTTTTTTGCTTTATACGCATTGGTGGGATATAAAAAATCATTGAGTCCGTCTCCATTTGGCGTAAAGGCATTAGGCACCGCAATAAAACAGTTACCCACCACTTTAATTATTTGTATGGCCGTATCGCTGCAGCCAATATTGTTGGTTACAATTAAACGCACCGGTACATCTTTTACAAAATTAGTGGATGGATATGTTTGCGGTGCTGGCTGTTTTACGTTACTGGTATTGCCGTTACCAAAACTCCAGTTCCATAGCTGTATGTTGCCAATACTGGTATCTTTAAATACTGCTAAATCTCCGGGGCAAACAACAGCCGATGCTTCAAATTTTGCTTCCAGATAATTATCCAGAAAAATAGTTTTTACAACAGAAGTATCACGACAGGTGCCATTACTAACAATGAGCTGTGCTGTTTTATTACCAAAAGTGGCATACACCATTTGCGGATTTTGCAGACTGCTGATGCGGTTGTTATCAAAATTCCATTTCCAAAAATTTACATCGTTGCGGCCATCATGAAAATAATCGATAGTGTCACGCAAACAACCATAGCGGATGCCGTGAGTAAAATCTGCATTTACCGTATCCATTGTTGTAAACGTAAGTACTGCACCGGCTGGTGTTTCCTGTCCGCATTCATTTATTATTGTAGTACCGTCACTGCCGGTTTGTAATGTAATTTGGTAAGTGCCTTTTGTTTGTATAGGTGCAGATAATTTTACTTTTATTACAGGTGTTAATCCATTGGCATCGCAAACACCTGAAGCTCCAATTACAGTAACCCCAGTTGTACCCGTAACTGTAAAATCGCTTCCATTGGCGGCTATACTATTACATTTAATGTAACGTATTTGTTTACTAAAATTCAGTATCAGTTCATCCGGCGCACAACCAGTTTTTTCAATACTGTCCATTGGTGTTGGAAACTGCGGAAAAACTATCATAGGTACATTTTCTGCCACAGGTATAGCCCTGTCGCAGTTATCTCTTAAAGTATTACCATCAGTACCATTTTTTACAGCAATGCTGTAAGTGCCAGGCGGCAAAGGGTTGCTTAAAGTAAGAATAACGGAGTCAACATCAAAACCAGTACCGCAGCCAAAACCAACAGCACCAACTACGGTAGCCACATTCGGCGTAATTATAAAGTCGCTGCCATTAGCCGCAAGGCTGTTACATTTCATGCGTTTGTTAGTGCGTATTACGGCCTGGGTACCATCGCAAATGGCCCTTGAATCTTGCAAGTGAGGTTCTTTAGGGTCGGTAATACTGGCGGTACCTCCAGTAAAAGTTAAATCGTAACCGCTGGTGCTTTGTGTCCAGTTAGTAACCATTAACAAATAATCATGCCCTGCAATTATAGTTGGCATGGCATTAAATGGCGAATTTGTAGCAGCAGAACCCTCGCAGTGCACATTGCCAGTGGCACCGGGGCGACAGCCAGTGGGAGAATTGGGAAATGGAATAGTTCCGCCACCATTTATACCATAAAGATTTACTGAAATTTCCAGGTTTGCGTCGGTAAAAACATCTCTTGGATTGCGACCTGTCACATCATACAGGCCCCAGTCATAGTCATCATTTTTATCAAGGCCACTAATTAAAAAACCCAATGTACCTGTTTGAAAACAAGTAAATTTATACCAGAATGAGCTGTTTGATGTGACGCCAATACTGCATCCCCTGCTTGCCACATTTGGTCCGGTGCAATTGGTAATTTGTGCTTCATGAAAAACGGCAATACCGCAAACAGGAAAAGCTTTTTCTGGCACCATGCCAGGCAGGTTGCAAACTTGCGCCTGTATTTTTACAGTTATAAAAAAAAATATTAAGCAGCAAGTAAGTTTATTACACATATAATTACAAAAATATTACAAAAGATGCCAGCAACAGCATTTTTGCTGCATAGTTAATGGCTTTTAACAGATGTTACAGTACTGACAATTACATTTTGATTTACGTTGCAGACAGTAAATGCTTGCATAAAACGGGATAAGATTGTAAATTGTTGCCTACAACCTTTGTATGCAAAACTTAACTGCCCCCAAACGGAGAGTACAATCTATTGATGTGCTGCGTGGCCTTGTAATGGTAATTATGGCACTGGACCATGTACGTGATTTTTTTCATAAAGTGGTTTTAGAAGAAGCTGGCTCTGCCGCCACCGGCCCTACAGACTTAGCCACCACTACTCCTTTTTTATTTTTTACCAGATGGATAACACATTTTTGTGCGCCCATTTTTGTTTTTTTAGCAGGCAGTTCTATTTATTTAATGAGTTTAAAAAAAACTAAAAAAGAACTGAGCCTGTTTTTAATTACAAGAGGTATGTGGCTGGTAATTGTGGAAGTGGTGCTTATTACTTTTAGCTGGACGTTTAACCCAATGTACAACCTGATAATTTTACAGGTAATTTGGGCTATTGGTATAAGTATGATACTGATGGGCCTGCTGGTGCAATTGCCTTACAAAATTATTTTTGCATTGGGTTTAATCATTGTGCTAGGCCATAATATTTTAGATTACAAAGCAGTAAATGAAGGCTTAAAAGGTTCTGCCATTGCCAATCTTTTATATTTCTCTCAATTTGATATTATACCTGTTGCAGATAACCATGTGGCATTGATTGTGTATGCCTTTTTACCCTGGCTGGGTGTAATGATGATGGGCTATTGCTTTGGAAAATTATTTGCACCCGGTGTGGATGCTGCATGGAGAAAAACAAAACTGCTGCAAATTGGCGGCACACTTTTATTGCTGTTTGTAGTGCTTCGTTTTATAAATGCTTATGGCGACCCTGTGCCATGGGGCACACAACCACGGGGGGCCGTGTACACTTTTCTTTCGTTTATAAACATAAATAAATACCCGCCCTCTTTATTGTTTTTATGTGTTACCATTGGCAGCGGCATTTTATTTTTAGCATTGATAGAAAAAACACAAAACCGTTTTACCAGTATAATGAATGTATATGGCCGTGTGCCAATGCTGTATTACATTTTGCATTTCTACATTATTCACACACTGGTGGTGATTGTGTTTTACCTGCAGGGCTTTGATAATAAAGATATTGTTAGCAAGGGAATACCCTTCTTTTTTAAACCCAATGCTTTTGGTTTTAACCTATGGGGTGTATATGCAGTATGGATTTTTGTGGTGGCAGTGTTATATCCTGTTTGTAAAAAATACAACCAGTATAAGAGTACAAATAAAAAGTGGTGGTTGAGTTATTTGTGAGTGATGAAAACGGGGCAGTTAATTCAATACGCTTCTTTACGATGAGCAATTTTTACAATTTCTATCGTCAGTACCTGCTGATGTAGTGTATAAATAATTCTGTAGTCGCCGCTTCTTATTCTATAAAGATTTTTAAACCCTTTTAACTTTTTATAGCCGGAGGGGAAAGGATTATTTAATAATACCTGTACGTCATTCTGTATAGCAAGAATAACACGTACAGGCAGCTTAGCCAGTTCTTTTTCAGCGGAATTTTTTAATCTTAGGCTGTATGTTGCCATTTTTACTTTTTGCTTTCAGTATTTTCTTTACTGCCACATTAAAGTCAACCGAAGGTTCTTCCAAACGGTTTTGTGCTTCAAGTCCATCTAAAAAATCTTCAATTTCTTCTTTATAATTTTTTATACTGATTACAACGGCAGTTTTATTACCCTTTACATCTGTTATGTAATTAACCCCTTTCATAAACGTATTTTTTTCAAAATTAGGATTTTTTACTTCACTTTCCCTTTTATCTCCTGCAGCTTCAACAACGCCTCTACTGGTGTTAAACGGTTTATATCTACCGCTTCCAGCAACTGCCGTATTTCATCAAACGTAGCAGAGTGTGCATCAAAAATACTCAACTGCATTTTAGGGGTGTTCAGTTGCTTAATGGTTTCATCTGTTTTATTGCCTTCACGGCTTTCTTCCAGCTGCACCAAAATTTCGTTGGCACGGTTAATTAAAGAAGGTGGCATACCAGCCATACGTGCCACATGTATACCAAAGCTGTGTGTGCTGCCGCCGGGTGCCAGCTTACGCAGAAAAATTATTTTATTACCTACTTCTTTATTGGTAACATGATAGTTTTTTACACGGGGCAGTTTATTCTCAAGTTCATTCAACTCATGATAATGAGTGGCGAATAATGTTTTGGGTGCAGCGGGGCTGTTAAATAAAAACTCAACAATACTCCATGCTATGGAAATACCATCGTAAGTAGATGTGCCTCTTCCGATTTCATCTAATAAAATTAAACTGCGGCTGGTAATATTATTGATGATGCTGGCCGTTTCATTCATCTCCACCATAAATGTACTTTCGCCACCGCTTAAATTATCGCTGGCTCCCACCCTTGTAAAAATTTTATCCGTCAGTGGTACTTTAGCATCTGTTGCCGGCACAAAGCTGCCCATGTGGGCCATTAAAGTTATCAGCGCTGTTTGCCTAAGCACCGCACTTTTACCACTCATGTTAGGC
>JAGVCC010000373.1 GCA_020059395.1 Chitinophagales bacterium
AATAATACAGGTGCTGCCTGGCAAATACCCGGCAAGTAATACGGCCAGCGCAACTGAACTGGCAGAAAAAGCAGTGCCGGAAATATTCAGGTATAACCCCGGCAGGCAGGGTGTTATTTTCCCGCCTAAACATCCTTACTATCCGCAGCATTGCAATGGTGCTAAATTAAATGTTAGCGGACTTATTGGCTTTGGTAAAGTATTGCTGAGTGCTGAAGAAGACAGATGCCAGGCGAAAGCTATTATAACGGCAATGGCAAAAGGAGGTTCAAGAGATGCTGATTACAGGCAAAGTATTTTTGATAAGCCATTAAACGAACAGTATAAAACTGTTTTTGAAAGTAAGAATAAGAAAAAAGTTGAAGTACACCAGCTTGCAAATGAAACTAAGGAAAAGTATAAAGAAATTATTTATGCCGCAAAGGCAATGGCCAATAAAGGAACATCTGTAAAAATACAGCCTGAAATAAATGTTGAAGACACGGCTGCAAGAATTAAGATAATGCCGGGATATACACATCCATCAGCCAATGCAGAATTACATACTGAGCATGGGGTTTACATTGATGTAAAAACACCTAAAGTATGGAAAAACATTAATGGCCTTGCAGTACACGCAGCTAAAAAGCAATATGCAGAGGCGCTGATAAGCGATTTGACTATTAAAATTGATGCTGATAAAATAGAAGGTATTGCCAGGCGTATTTTTTTAGACAAAAATTATACAAAAGATGCTGTACACTTTGTTGTTAAGGGTAAGTATTATATTATAAGAAGGGGTTAAAATACAATTGGCAGGTAAAACCTGCCAAAGGGGTGCCAGCCCGCAGGTTGACAATGCAAATATACAAAAAATGCAAAACTTTGAAACTTATTTTAAAGCGATTATAAATGACTTAAAAGTAGAACTGACTGATGAGTTTGACAGAAATTTTGAACGTAAGGCTTTTTTTGACAAACCGTGGCCGCAAACAAAATGGCCGGTAAGCAAAGGTAGTCTTATGCTGCGCAGTGGAGCCGGGCGCAAAAGTATTGCCAGCAAAATTGAAGGCACAAACATAGTATGGCGCAGCAGCCTGCCTTACATGGCGCTGCATAACGAGGGCGGCGAAATAACCGTTACAGCACAAATGAAACGTTTTTTTTGGGCTATGTATTACAAAGCCAGCGGAGCCATTAGTAAAACCAAGGGCGGTGCTGTTTCAGCCTCTCAACGCAATACCAGGCTTACTAATGAAGCTGGCAACTGGAAGGCGCTGGCACTTATGAAAGAAGGGCATAAAATGAAGATACCTAAACGGCAATTTATTGGCAATCATCCTCAGGTGGATGCAAGCGTAAAAAGGGTTATTGATGAAAATATGCAGCAACTGGCAAAAGAATTAGGACAGCATTTAAAAAACGATTTAACATAAAAAAATGGACATTATTTTAACTGATGTACAAAACCGGCTTACTGAAAAAGTAACTGCACTTAAATATGTTGATGAAGACTGGGGGCAGCTGGATGATTACAGCCCTAACTTTCCGGTAAAGTGGCCGTGCGCTTTGGTTGATTGCTTTAGTGCCAGTTACGAAAACATGGGTAACAAAGTGCAAATGGGCTTATGTACCATAAGAGTTATTATTGCCGGTGTTAAATTAAGCAACAGCAGCGCACAGGCTCCTGTAAACCAAAAAGAAAAGAGCCTTAGTTTTTATGTGTTGATGAAAGATGTTTATAAAGCATTACACGGCTTTACAGGCCATAACCATTACAGCGCATTAATACGCATCAGCGAAAGAAGATTACCCCGTAATGACGGCGTAAGGGCGCATGAAATGCTTTTTACCGTAGAGATAAAAGACATACAGGCTAAGCCGCAAAAAATAACTGTTGCAAGTAATAGCGTTAATCTTAATATTGAAACACAAACAAACTTATCTCCTGAAGGTATTGGGGTGGAAATTTTGGAAAGCCAGTTTGATGTTAGTTAAACATGGCCAACTGATTTTCATTAACTGTAGTGACAGATGTTAGTGGAGTGCCTTTAATATTCATCCATTGGCGGTAACTGATATAAATATTATGCTTTGGAAATTCTTTTGCCACTATGAATGTATCTGGCACATCGTGGTGTTTTAGCTGGTTGTACACCTCTGTAATTCTGCGTATGCGCTTTATGTAATTATGACGGGTGTATGCCATTTAGGCAAAAATGCATTATCATTTGTCTTTAGTAAAATAGTTAGCAAAAATTAATGTTAATAAAAAAGCGCCGATAAATCGGCGCTTTTTAAAAATGGCATGCTTACTACTGTTTTATATTAACAATTGTACCATCAATATTTGCATCCACTTTTATTGAATTTGTTATTACACCTCCAAAAGCATTTTTTCCCCTGTAAGTCATTTGTATTGTTAAAGTATCTCCTCCGTTATCCCAATATTTCGTTTCTACATGTTCAAAGCTTTCTGGGTCGTTCATTGCGCTTTTTATATACTCAACTAAATTTTTATGGCTTCCATCCCAAGCACTGAAAGATTGAGTTAATTTTTCTTGACGTGTCAGACTGTCTTTTTGAGCCTGAGTTAAATTTGTTTTCACAGCTTCTTTAGATTCAGAGCCACACATTTTCCAGCAACCGGCAAAAATTACCACTATTACTATAAATAGAATTATGCTTTGTTTTGGAGTTAGTTTTTTTGCAGGCATTTTTTCAGGTATGTTATTATTACAGTGCTTACATACTATTGCTGCATCTTGAATTTTTTCAGCACAAAAAGGACACTTTTTCATTTAAATATTTTTTTTATGCCTTTCCAAATTGCTCTGAAAATGGCGGTTACTAATTCAACACCAACATTACGTGGGCGGTAGTCATTCATGCTACAATTTATTTAAAAAATCTTTATATACAAACTGTACCTGTGTAACCAGCTTTGGCAGCTCTGCGTGGGTGTATTTGTTTAACGGCTTTTTAAGGTAGCTATACACATTTGCCCATTCGTCAAAGCGCTGGCCATCGGCTACAGTGCGGCCTTTAATATTTTTCTTTGTCCAGCCCATTTGGTGGCAGTAATAGAATATTTTGCCCAGCATCTTTTTGTTTTCATCGTCTTTAGCTGCCTGCTGGTCTTTTAGGTAGCGCACCAGGGCAATGCTTTCTTCATGGCTTAACTCACGCAGGCTGGTAGTGCGGCCACCGCTTATGCCTGCAACTATGTTTTCTTTTTGTGGTGCAAGCCCTGTTTTATTTAGCAGTACATGCACTGCTTTGTTTTGTGCCTGCTTCATGCTGTGGGTTTAAATTGTCGATGTATTTTTTTGCTTCTTCAATGAAAAGAAATGGGAGTGACGGTATTTGTTTTATCATCCAAAAAAAGCCGTCAAATTCAATTTGATAGCCGTTGTAGAAGATGGTGGTGTGTGTATTCATGTTATAGATATTTGAGGAATTTGCATTGAAATTATTTGTACTCGTTTTGATAGTATTTATTGCGCAGGTATGTATCAGGGTCAGCTTTTGGCCGCCATTGTTCCTTTTTTAGATATTTATCATAATCTGCAATGCCGCAGTATGCTTCTATGCGTTCGGTTAAGCTCATTTTATTCCACAATGCTTCGCTGCGAAGGCGGTTTATTTTTTTGCCGTATTTATCCCAAAACATTTTAAATGTAATCTCAACATCAGCAGCTATAATATTAACCGATTCACTAAATGCTGTAGTTATATTAGCCTCTTGTGCCGGTACTGATTTTTTGAAGGCCATTATAATATCTGCTCCCATGTTGGTATTTGTTAAATCTATTTGAGCCAATAAACCAATTTGATTGTACAGCAGCTCTGCGGTGCCTGTGAATTTTGTTGATGTTAAAAGGTAGCGTTTCATTTTCTCAGTTGTTTTTCAATTTCATAAATGGCCGTAAGCAGTATTATTGGAATGTTAGCATAGATTGAATTGCCTGCGGCTCCAAGTCTAAATACGTGGTCGGGTATCCCATCATCCATAGAGAGAAGCGGGGATTGAGCTTCGCTTTCTTCAAATTGTAAAAACACATTGCGCTGTGTGCCCAGTGTATTTGCCGGTTGACACGTTTTAAAGACTGCTCCAACGTCAGTATGTAATAGCTCTCTCCGTCTTTGTACATTGGAGTTGGCAATAAGGAATACTCTGTTGCGTATGTGTTTGGCTCCACAGGCAACAGCCGGTATAATGTATGGTTGGCAGGCGTAGCCAATTTTTTCCAAATCAGCAATCTTTCTGTCGAGTACCAGGTTACTGATTGAGCCAGTAACATTTTCGTTAATAATCCAAGCGGGCCTTTGTTCTTTGATGAGGTTAAGCATAAAAGGCCAGCGGAAACGGTAATCGCTTTGGCCCTGCTGGTTCCCGGCTGTGCTGTGCGGCTGGCAAGGGTCACCTCCGCAAATGATGTCAACAGGCTGTAGCTTGTATTGATGGTGCCATTCGTCATAATAGTATCGTTTTGTATTGGGATAGTTTTTGTTTAAATAAATGTGTGCTTTTCTTTCTAACTCAATCTGCCACTCTAAAACATATTTGCCCCCCCATAATATGTTTATTTGATTAACTGCATAACCAAACGCATCTATTGCACCAGCGTATGTTGAACCTACTGTTAGTGTCATTTTTTATCTTTTACAATTAAAATAAATGCCAGTTGTTTTTTTGTAAAGTCAACTTTTGGATACATGGTGTTTATAATATTTTTACACTCCTGCACAGCGTAACCGGTATCCAAATAACTCATGTATGGGTTAAGGTTTTGCAACAGAAAAGGTTTTACATCTACAATAACACCAGTGCCTTTGCTCATACCCTTTAATACTGCATTTACTTTTGTGCCTTGTTTGTGTGTATCAGGGTTATAAAGGCCTATGGTTGTAAAGGCGTGGCAATCCAGCTTATTATTCCAGTTATATGAAAATGGTATTGTTAGCATTGTTTAATTATTGTCGATTACAAATTTTACATTGAATATTTTGGCTACGTTTCTGAATTTTTTTGCGCCGTTGTAACTGATATTATTTTGTTTTGCATAATCTGATATAGTGGTTAAATTTAAGTAGCTGCCTACAAGTTCAATTAATTGCACCATGTCTTCATTTGTGAGCTCTCCTGCTTCTATTCGCTGGCTTAAATGTGTGCATATTGTATTGATTAACATATAGGTTCAATTTTTTGAATTGCGTATATTATTGAGTTACCTGCTATGCCCGTGGACACTCTCCAATGCTTTGAAGATTTGAAAAGCAACTCCAGGCACAATAGCATTTCCATAAGCTTTTATACTTTCTGTTCTCCACTTTGGAAAG
>JAGVCC010000404.1 GCA_020059395.1 Chitinophagales bacterium
CCGTTTAACAACTCTATAGTGTTTTGTAAACCAGCTTTTACCACTTTTTGGCGGCCAATTTCCAGCATACCATCGCTAATGTCAATACCGGTTATTTTTTCGGGTTTTAATAAGGCCGCTGCCATAATCGCCACATCTGCCGTGCCCGTAGCCACATCTAAAATTGTTTTGGGTTGTAAAGCGGCTAATTGTTTCAAAGCTTTTTTGCGCCAGGTAATATCTGTACCGGCGCTTAAAAAACGGTTTAAAAAATCGTATTTAAAGGCAATGTCATCAAACATTTGTGCCACCTGCTGTTTTTTGCTGCTGTCGCTGTCTTTGTAAGGCACAACAGTGTCATGTGCAAATTCCGTCATGCTGCAAATATAGCGGTTTTGTGGTGGGTGTTTTTGTTTTGTGTAACCAGCAGTAAAGCATTTTTCAACCTCATTGGTGTTGCACTCTTGTACAGTATAACATTTATGAACATTACAGAATGTTACTTGGCTAAACAGCAAACCAAAAACCACCATCCACCATTATCTTTGCCGCATGGTTATTAAATATGCCAAATACATTATAAGCAGCCCTGGTTTTGAAAATTGCCCGCCGCCTGATAAGCCGGAGTATGCGTTTATTGGCCGCAGCAATGTGGGCAAATCGTCCTTAATAAATATGCTGTGCAATAATGAGAAGCTGGCAAAAACATCTGCCGCACCCGGCAAAACACAAATGCTGAATCATTTTGAAATATTCAGTGCACCATCCCCACATCCGCTAACAGTGGCAAAAGAAGAGACTGAAAAAGCAAAGGCAAAAAGAGATGCAAAAGAAATGGTGTGGTATATTGTGGATTTACCCGGCTACGGTTTTGCCAAAGTAAGCCTGCGCAGCCGCCGCCGGTGGGAGCAGATGATTGAAAATTACCTCCGTAAAAGAGAAAACCTTACCATGCTGTTTGTATTGATAGACAGCCGCCACAGTCCACAAAAAATTGACCTTGAGTTTTTAGAGCAACTGAAAAAATGGGGCGTACCCTGCAGCATTATTTTTACCAAAACCGATAAAGAAAACCAGCGTACAGTAAGTAAAAACATAAAAGATTTTTTTACCGAAATGAAATTGACCTGGCAATTTTTACCGCAGTTTTTTGTAAGCAGTGCGGTAAAAAAAAGTGGGAGAGATAAAATACTTTCTTTTATTGAAGAAATGAATAAAGAAATAATAAAGTAAAGCGGAAACGATATTGATTCCGGCATTTTTTACATTGCCGGATTAAGTATATAAGCAGGCAAATTTAGTTTACCACTTTATTAGCACAGCTGCTGCTGGCAAAGGCTTCGGGTTTGGCTTTAAAGGCAAAGCCCATACCCAAAATGTAGCCCATAGCCTCTCGTAATGCTTCGTTACTTTTAAAATGTGGGTTGGTGTTAATGTCTGCGTGTACTTCCATATCCACATTGTACTCTGTAAAAAGGTTGCACAGCTCGTAGGCAATTTCAATACTTTTAGCCACTTCTACCAGCATACGCTCTTTAATGCTGTACTTGTACGTTGTTTTTTCGTTGTGAATAAACATAAAGCCACCGTGGCCCTCACGTAAAAAAACAATAACAGTTGCAAATTCAGTTTCTTTGCCCTTTACCTGGCTGTCGGTACCAATGCAAACTTTTAAATGATAGCCGTTTTGCGTTTCCCTTTTAATAGCCTGCGTTACTGCATCTTTAATGGGAAGCTGGATGGGGTCTCCGTTAAACTTTCTCCATAACATATAAAATGGGGTTTTCTAAAGTTACTGATAATATCAATAGTGGGCTCATTTGCTATTATTAATTAAATATTACAGATTTTAAAAAATGATTACCTAAAAGCGCCTGTAAATAACAGCCAGATAGGTCTGACTAAAAAAAATCGACAGTGATGAACAAAAAATTTATGCAGATTATTTGTTGAATTTAGAAATTCTGCTATCTTTGACCTGCTAACCTCTCATACTCTTATAAAAGACCACCTTTTATCCCCAAATAAAATACGTGAAACCAAAGCTGCCATTTACGGTAGTTATATTGTTTGCCAATACCTCTGATTTTCCTCTAACATTTTAGTGTGTAGTATTATTTGCTTCCCCTCTGGGTGCATTATTTATAATTTAAAAATCAGAAGTATGAAACAATTCTCCCTACTCTTTAAAAGGCTGTATGCAGCAAAGCATTTACAGGTTTTGCTTTTAACGTTGCTGTTTGGTTATACCACAGCAAAAGCTAATCAAATCGATTTTTACACTCCGTCTTGTGTAACTACAGGGCAAACATTAACTGTAGGAGTAACTTCCTCATTTACATGGGCTGGAAGTTATTTTCACCTACAATACAGGGTTAATGCTGCCGGGGTGGCTCCGGGCCCTTGGACGTTTGTTAATGGAGTACCAAGCGGTGCCGCTGTTAACAATACCATTAATGGTACGGTGTTTCCTGTTACTAACGCTAATGTAGTGGTACCGGTAAATAACTACACCTATTCTTTTTCAATTGCTAATGTTACTACTGCTTTAAATGAAGTAGAGTTCAGGGTGTTAATTGGGCCTTTTGGTGACCCACAGATTATTACAACACCTGTTTGGAATGGAGATGATCAAAACCTGCAGCAGACAAAAACTGTAAGGGTACGTATAAGGCCTGCCAGCGAAAATTGCTTTAGCGGCTGTGCAGATAATATATTGGTTACAAATCCTCCATCAAGCATCAATACTCCTGTAGAGCAATATTATGGCGGTTTTGAAGCAGCAGCTGCTAATTTTGGAGGCGCTGCGGCCAATGGCAGCTCTGTAACTGCACAGGCTGACGCAACAGTTTGGACAAGTGGTATACCATCAGCCAATTCTGTTGGGGCTATGAATAATGCATACGAAATGATTTGGCAGGCTAACCGCTTTGCACCACACTCTGGCCGCAACATGCTGGTAGCTTATCAGGCTAATAACGGCAGCCGTGTTTGGTATAAAAAATTAGTGGCAGCATCTGCACCTCAGCAGCAGTTTTATGGCGGTCAGCTTACTTTTAGAGTATGGGCAAGCAAAACAGGCCCTAATGCCGAAGCGCCTTGCTTTTTACTTGATTTAAAAGGAACCAATGCTGCTAACGTTACTTCTACATTAACTGCGGTACCTGTTACTATGACTACAACTGCTGGCCAGCCAGGATTTGTACAAGGTGACTGGGTACAATACACGCTGTCTTATTTTGTACCGGTAGGTATTTATAAAGAACTGGAAGTAAGTATAAAAGGTAACTGTGCCACGCCAACAAATTTTGCAATTGATGATATATGCCTTGTTGTGCCTTCTGCTGCAGTATTGCCTGTTTCTTTAAGTGGCTTTACAGGTGCATATATTGATGGTGTTTCTCACCTGTTGTGGACAACTGAAAACGAAAACAACAGCAGCCATTTTGAAGTGCTTTATAGCAAAGATGGTGTAAACTACGCTTCTGCTGGTACTGTTAACGCAACTGGCTTTAGCAGCAAGCAAATGAAATACACTTTTGAAGATAATAAAGCAACAGCAGGCGCTAACTACTATCGTCTAAAGATGATTGATAAAGACGGCCGTTTTGTTTTAAGCAACATTATTGTATTAAAAGGTGGTGCAAAAGACATATTAGTTACCAGAGTTTTCCCAACACCGTTTAACGATAATTTAAACATAAGTGTTGCAAGCGAAACCAAAGCTCAGGCAACAGTACGTATTTTGGATAATACAGGCCGTGTACTGGTAAGCCAGGCTAACACAGTTAATAAAGGCGTTACTTTAATTAATGTAAATAACCTTGGTAAACTTAGCCGTGGTATTTATATTCTGGAAGTAAAATCTGGCGAAGAAGTTTTTGTACAAAAACTGATTAAGTAAATTAGTTAAACCAGTTATAAATTAAACGGATGCCTGTTAAAAGGCATCCGTTTTTATTAAGATTAAATACGGTTATAAAAATAAAAAAGGAGCGGCCCCTAACGCCGCCCCTTAACTTACACATGAATCTACCTTACTGTTTTATAATCCGTTCTGTTTTATAACTGTTATCGTTTTGTAATTTTAATAAGTAAACACCCGAAGGGTTATTTTGCATTGCAATGTTGTTAAGCCCGGCTTTAGCTGAGCCTGTACGCAGTAATATTCCACTGGAATTGTATAATTGAAACTGGTACGGACGAGAAGCGTTTACGGATATATTGTTTTGTATAAACGTTGATACACTAAAAATATTATTTGCAGCAACACTTTCTTTTAAGGCAATTATATTTGAAAATACCACCTGGCCGGGTACAGAAATTACCTTTACACGATAGTAAGTATTTTTTGCGCCACCATTATTAAATGCAGCCGTCCTGTTATCAGGATGCTGTTGTGCAGCATCACTAAAGTGAATACCGTCTGCACTGCTTTGTACGGTTATTGTTTTGATGGGATCATCTGTAATAATACTCCAGCTAAGGTTGTGTTTGCCATTTAAATTATTGCCGCTAAGCGAAACATTTTTAATGGGCAATGCACTGGTTAAACCGGTAAAGGTGTAGGCACCAAGGCTGCCATATTCGCCAATATTATTATTACCTGCACCATCTAATACAAAATAGTAAGTGCCGGAATTTAAATTGGTATCAATAATTATATTAAGCGCATTGTCGGGGCTGTAAGAATTAATTAAACTTCCTGCGCCGTCATATATTTCAAGCTTGATATCGAGATTGGCGCCTTCATTATTGGCCAAAGCACTAAAAGGCTGTGCGGTAATCCGATAAAGCGCCGGTTGTGTTAGTGTTAATTTAAAAGCGTCTTTGTCTATGTTAGTTGTTATAATTCCCTGCATAGAAAAATTACCCGGAGATAATGCAGTTGCGTTGGTTGCTGCATCATCACTAAAGTCATCGGGGCGGTAACCAAAGCCATTTACGCTGCTGATAATTGAAAGGTTATCCTGTACACTGTTACAACCCCATGGTGTAGGTCCATTGTTCCAGTTAGTAAGATTGCGGTTATAACTGTTACCCATTAATGGTGCCCATGCAGCTTGCCCGTTGCCCTGGCCGCTGTTATAAGTTTCAACAGGGTTAGAGCAGTCGTTACCATCATATCTGCTTTGATGACTAAGACCAAGTGCATGACCACTTTCGTGTGCACACGCTTCTGCTATTGTTTTGGCATCAACAAGTAAATTACTGAAGACAAAAGCAGGTGTATCATCACCCCAAATAAATGAACCCACCCAGGCTACACCACCCACACCGGGATACCAGTTGCTGCTACTTGTAACAATTATGCGAATGCGTTTATCGTAAGAGGCAGCTATAAATACTGCTGAGTCTGTTGTTATATTTAAATCAAATGGACGGAAGTCTTCTGCAACCCGGTTAAATATTTCTGTTACCTGTATGTTTGAAAGTGTTGCTGCTTCGCAGTTAAAGGGCACGCCATTATTCCACACGCCGCTGTTAACATAGTGACCGTCAAAATCTAAAAAAATAGTGGCAGTGGCAGCAGAGTTGCTGTTAAGTTTAGGTACTGCTTTTACAGCTGCGCTAAACAGGAATGCCAAAACTAACATAGCAAGGGTAGATGGCTTTTTCATAGGGGTGTGTATTGGTTATTAGGATATTACACAGGGCTTTTATTGCTTACAGTCCTGCAGTAATTTATCAGTTTCAAATTTTATGAGTTGATAATTGCCGGCAGCATCTTTTTTAAGTTCATAACCATCGGCATATTTTGTATTTACAATACGGCCTTTAAATGTTGTCTGGCCGTTAGGTAGAGTAATTTTTGTGATGCTTAAAACAGCATCTGAAAAATCTTTAGACTGAATTAATACGGTTTGCATGTTGCCATAGCGGGTAATGTTGCTTATCACAATGCCACGAAACGAAAAATTATTGGAAAAAGACAAATTAGCCTGCTGGCTTAGATTGGTGCCGAATGCCTTATCAAGCTCTGGATAGTTGCAACTTATCTGGTTAGGGAAGCGTTTAAACAACGATGGCTTTACAACATTGTTATTTTGGGCATTTACTGCTGCACAGGTAAAAAGCACCAGTACAGTAAGGGGTACAAGGTATTTCATGATACGGGTATTTGGATAAATGCCGACTTGTAAACGCTGTTACAAGAGCATCAATATTGTAAACGTAGTTTTACAATATTTATTATTTTATCCAAAGTCGATGTGGCAAACACGCCGCAGTAGTTGGTTAATATTGGCCGGTGCTTAATAAAACCAGAGTGCAAGCTTCTTGTGTTATAATTCCTTTTTTTTCAGCAAGTTCTGCCAGTTCTTCATTCTCTGTGCCTGGGTTAAAAATAATCCGGCGTGGATTAAGGGAAAAAATATAATTATAATATTCTTGTTGTCTCTCAGGGTTAAGATAAAGGGTAACAGTATCTATATTTTCTAAAGATTTTTTTTCTGTTTCAATAGCAACGGTGCCAATGCTGCCCCGCTTATTGCCTAGTGCAAATACAGAATGTTGATGTGCCAATAGTTTTTTTACGGCCAGATTACTGTAACGTGCCGGGTTTTCAGATGCCCCAATTACTAACGTATATTTTGTTTCCATTGTAGAAAATTAACCAATAAATCTTGTTCTTACTTCTGGTGTGGGTATCATGCAGGTTTCTTTTTTGCCAAACCATTTGTAGCGATTTTTTGCCACAAAATCGTAAATGCCATTGCGTATAAATTTTGGAACGATCATAAAACCATAACACAACGGCCATAAAAAACCTAAATAGCGGCAAACTTTTAATGCAGCGGTTGATTTGGTGTATGCTTTTCCATCTTCAATAAAAATAAACGTTTTCATATCTTCTGCAGTAAAACCGAACTGGCGGGCAAACAGGCGCCCTTTTTCTGACTGTAAGGGGGCAAACTGCAGCAAAGCTTTTTTATCTCTTTTTATGGTAAAGTTTACAGCACTATTGCAAAAATTGCAAACACCATCAAAAAGAATTACCGGCTTTTGTTTCATAGTTATGTAAAGTTACAAAAACAAACTGCCATTAAACCAGCTCCGTTCGGCTATTATTTTACTTTGCTTAATCAGGCAAATAGCAATAAAGCTAAAAAACCGCTTATGCACACAAAATTGATGGCAGTAATGTAAGATGTTTGTAAAGTGCCTGCATATTTCATGCGGCGTATGTAATCTTTAAAGATAAACAGGGTTAATCCCAGCAGATAAACATTGTTAAATGCTGCGCTGATAAATAAATACCGGTTAACACCAGAGAGCAACAGTAAGCTTAATACCACAATTGTGGCCAGCATGTTTACCTGCCCAATATATTCAAATGCTTTTTGTTTTGGTAAGGTAGCTGCCAGCATAATATTACTGCCTATTAAAACTGTATGCAGCAGTTGTAAATAATAAACACTGCTGCCGTTAAACAAACTGTTAGCAAACACATATTTATGAACCGGAAAAAGCGCCAGCGTATTTATACAAAGGAAAAAAATTAAAAACACCGTCCGCCATTTATAACTAAATGCAGGGCTGCAATCGTATTGGCCTTTGCTGCATTTGGTAGCCACAATTACTTTACGGTTATAAGAAATGAAGTTGTATAATTTTTTTAAAAACCAATAAAGAGGTTGTACGGTGCCAAGTTTTTTTATTCCAGTCAGTTTTGTATTCAGTAATTCAAGCAACGCATCAATGCCATAATATACATTGCCCGTAGCTGTGTCAATAAGAGGGATTTCATTTTTGCTGCGTTCTGTATCTGTTTTCTGCAGCAGATCTACATCAACAGTGGTAAAGCTTTTTCTGCCATCATTATTTAAAATACCGCATTTTACAAAAGCATTGGTGTAAGCGGCACATAAGGGGCATTTATCATCGTAAATTAAAATGTAGGGATTGTTTTTCATGGCTGTTATTTTAAAACTGTAAGTGGGCGCCTGTTCATTTTTATGTATACTTCATAGCCGCAATAAGCTGTATAAAAAAATGCCATAAACGGAGCTATAAAAACGAGTATCCAAACTGAACCGGCAGGAATGGTTACAACCAGCGTGCAGCTTATTATGTGATACCAAAAACGTGTTCCCCATTTTGGAGTGAACCATTTTGCAATTGAATGCACCAGCATACTTATAATGTGCCATCCGCCAATTACTCCATATGCCACCAATATATTTTCATCAATCAGGCTATCAGGTTTTCCGGCAGCTATTATTATGAGAAAAGAAACTACTAATCCCACACTCACCCAAAAGTCAATAAGTTTAAATGTTTTCATAATTGTAGTATTTAAATTTTCAGAAAAAATTGAAATAACGTTTTCAAATAAAAGCTGCAAAAGCAGCTTGGTTGTTTTTTTACTTAAAGAACTTAAGCAGGCTGCCGAGAAACCAGCTTTCATCTGCCTTTACCATTACGTCCAGCATTTTATCTGCCTGGCCGCCAAACTTGCGTATGCCGCTGATGGTTTCTATAAACTGTTTGGTATCGGCATCTTTTTTATCACCATCCACATTTTCTAATTGCTGCAGCAATTTAAGCATCGGGTCCAGCTCTCTTTTTTTACGCTCTTTAATTATTTGTGTAGCCACTTTCCAAATATCTTTTTCGGCAGTAAAATATTCTTTACGTTCGCCGGGCAGCAGCACACGGTCTACAAGCCCCCAGCTTATTAAGTCACGCATGTTCATATTTACATTACCACGGCTAATGTCCAGTTCTTCCATCACATCATCCTGGGTTAGCGGCCTGGCACTTACCAGCAGCAGTGCATGTATTTGTGCCATGGTGCGGTTAATACCCCAATGCGTACCAAAGGCTCCCCAGCTGCTTATAAATTGTGCTTTTGCTTCGGTAAGTTTCATGTTGCGGTGTTTTGTATCTCAAAATTAGTAATTATTTTGAATTTTCAAAACTTATTGAAAATAAATTTTATCCCCTCAGTGTATAAAATTCTTATTTTAGGTTATGATTAGTTGTTTTAAAAAGCCAGCTCCTTTATTAGTTGTAATTGTCTGCAGCATTTTAGCAAGCTGCAGTGTAAACAGGCAGGTGGCAAAGCAGGCAAAATTACTGTTGGCAGACAGTGCCATTAGTACCGGGCATATGGGCATAAGTATTTACGAACCCGCCACCGGCAAATACTGGTACAGCCATAACGCCACACAATATTTTATACCGGCAAGTAATACAAAACTGTTTTCTTTATATGTAGGCATGAAGTATTTGGGGGATAGTTTGGTGGGTATGAGGTATAAGCAATCCAATGACACTATTGTTTTTAAACCAGCAGCAGACCCTACTTTTTTGCATTCTGATTATTTATATCAACCAGTATTTAATTTTCTAAGTAAAAATAAAATTATTGTTCTTGATCGTTCAATTTTAGACTGGAGTACGAAACCGTTAGGTTTTGGATGGGCATGGGATGATTTCAACGAAGATTACATGATTGAAAGAAGTGAATTCCCTATATACAATAATTTGCTTACTATTAAACCTAATAAACAAATATCTATATACCCAGAAGAATTTAATGTTTCTAATTATGTAAAAATATCACCTAGATATTTTCAAAAGAATGAATTCTTTTTACCTCCTGAAATTGCAGACTTCAGCTATTCTGAAAGCAAATATTTTAAAATTAATAGGAAGCTTGGAAATAATATTTTCAACTTTGTACCTGCTAAGCAAAATTTTTTAAATCAAACAATTCCCTTTTCCACTGTTGACTCTGATTTGCAATATAGATTGTTGGAAGATACTCTCGGCAAGCATCTATACAATGGCTGGTTTGAAATTTATAAATCGGTTCATTATAAAGTTCAAGGTGATTTTAATAACCTTGAATATAAAATCATCCACTCCCAACCCTCCGACTCCCTCTTTAAACCCATGATGCATAACAGCGATAATTTTTTTGCCGAGCAAACTGTACTGATGGCCAGCAATGAATATCTGGGATATATGAGCGATGAAAAAATAATTGATACTATTTTAAAAACCACTTTAAAAGATGTGCCACAAAAACCAAAATGGGTGGATGGGAGCGGCCTTAGCCGTTACAATTTATTTACACCAAACAGTTTTGTTTACATACTTAATAAAATGAAAAATGAGTTTGGGCTGGAGCGCATGAAAGTAATTTTAGCCACTGGTGGTGAAGGCACTTTATCATCTTACTATAAAAATATAGCTGGCAATATATATGCTAAAACAGGTACGCTAAGTAATAACTGTGCATTAAGTGGTTATTTAATTACCGCCAAGGGCAAGCTGCTTATTTTTTCTGTTTTAAATAATAATTATATAACCGGTGCCACGCCGGTGCGGCGCAGCGTAGAACGTTTTTTACAGCATATTCAAAAAAAATACTGAAATTTTTTAGCAGGGCAGGCAACACAACAAACACATGCGGTATCTCACTACTGTAAACCGATACCTGTTTAAACTGTTCACCTTAAAATGTTTGTTATGAAACGTATAATTACCCTTCTCCTGCTGCTTGCTGCCTCATTTGGCTTTCAGGCAAAAGCGCAACCCGGCACTGTATGTAATGCCGATTTTAATTTTAGTTACATTAATTCCAACACAGTAAAATTTACACCCGTTGTTATTGGAGACTCCATCAACACTTTTCATTACTGGAAATTTGGTAATGGAAATGTGTCAAATATTCCGCTGCCAACACATGTATATACTGCTGCAGGTACATACAATGTTACGCATGTAATAATTAAAGTAAACCCCAATGGCGTGCCTGTATGTGCTGACAGTGTGGTAAAAACTTTAATAATACAATCCGTACCCTGTAACCTGCCGGCCAGTTATACCTGGGCGGCTGATTCATCAAATTTTTTAAAGCTGCACTTTTTTAACACAACAATTGTTGCAGCACCTACCGACTCTGTAAGCTGGACCTTTGGAGATGGTACTGTTATAAATGGAGTGATGAGTAACCCGGCAGCAGCTAATCCTGTTCATATTTATGCTAATGCAGGCACTTACAATGTGTGCCTGCGTGTAAAACGAAATAATAATACCAGCACTACGCCCTGTGTGGGAGAGTTTTGCAAGACAATAGTTGTTGCACAACCATGTAATTTAACTGCAAGCTTTACTGCACAGCCAGACAGCAGCCATCCGCTGCGCATTAAATTTACCAACACAAGTTCTTCCGTATCATTAAGTGACTCCATCCGCTGGACGTTTGGTGATGGCACATCTATAAGCGGTTTACAAAGCGCCCCCAATGTTGCTAACCCTGTACATAATTATACACAGGCGGGTACTTACACTGTATGCCTGCGTATTAAGCGCAACCTAAACACCACAGGTACAGTTTGTGTAAAAGAAATTTGTAAAACAATAGTGGTAGCAGCTCCCTGTAATTTTGATGTAAGGTTTAGTATGCACAGAGATTCGGTAAACCCACGCAAAGTGCATTTTACCAATTTAACTATTGTGCCCACAGCTACAGCTATTGCAAAATGGAGCTTTGGCGATGGTACGTATGCAGGCACTTGGAATGCAGTGCATGAATATGCGCAACCGGGTACTTACATTGTTTGCTTAACTGTACAAACATCGCCTAACTGTGTTAAAACAAAATGCGATACCATTGTTATTCCTTCAGCCGGACCTTCATGCAAAGACTTATCAAAATTCAAATATGAAAAATTCAGCAATGACAATCAGAAATATAAGTTTATACCGGATTATATCAACAGTGCTATACAATATACCTGGACGTTTGGTGACGGTACCGGCAGCCAGGATGCCGTTGCCACCCACCGTTACGCACAACCCGGCGTATATACGGTATGTTTAACTGCATGGCGTGGCCCTAATTGTGCCAGCACCACCTGTAAAGAAATACGTGTGCTGCCACAGTTAAACTGCGACAGTATTAACGTAAGCTATACCTGGCAGAGAGACCCATTTGTACTAAACAAATTATACTTCTATGCCAATGCCAACTTCCCCATTTTGGATCAAACATGGACGATAAGCAGACTAAGCCCTGCAACAACACCCCCAGTAATACTGCACCAGAATAATCCTGCGTATGTATTTGCAGATACCGGCCTGTACAGGGTTTGCCTTAAAGCCATAACACTGGGCGGCTGCGTAAAAGAATATTGCAGTGTAATACGTATTGAGCATGTAAGCAATGCCTGTTTGCTGCAGGCTTACCCAAGCCCTGCTGCTAATCTTATAAATGTGGCGGTAACATTACCAC
>JAGVCC010000035.1 GCA_020059395.1 Chitinophagales bacterium
CACAATGTGTTATTAAGCTGCACTGTTGTTGCACCGCTGCCAACATTCATGCTGCCCAGGTTATATACTTGTGTGCGGCCTACTGTCATTTGGTGGTAAATTTAGCGTCAACTACTGATTTAATAATGCGTATAACCAGCTGCAGGTTGGCTGTGCCACTGCCTGAGAAAGTAAACTTGTACGGTGTTACATCTACCATACCCGGCTCATTGCTTATGGCCAATGATCCACCCGGTGGAATTACAAGGCCGTCATTAATAGTTACACTTTTTCCCGTGGGTGGGTTGGCACCATCGCCCTGATTATAAAACACAATACTGTTGGCATTTTTAAATACCTGGTTTCGGGCATCAGCATTGTATTGTCTAAACTCGTTAAATATTTCTATTGCCATTGTAAAGTTGATAAATCAAAAAAAAAAATAGTGCAGTAACAATTATGCCACCGCTTGTATTTATAATGTCTTTATTGGCTGCGTACAAATCGGCTGCGCGGTTTAACCATCCTTTTAAAAAGGTGGATTGTGAAGGGTTGCTTTTTACTATTTGATTGTAGTAATCAATTTTTTCAGCATTGAGTAAATCAAATAGCTTTTTAGCATCAACGGTGTTGGTGGCTTCAAGTGTTTTTGCACCCATGGCACCATCAACACTTAGTTTATAACCAAACGAGCGATTAAGTACCTGCTGTAAATTTTTTACCGCATTGTTGCCGCTGCCCCAGTACCAATCTGCCAACATGTTGGCAACTGCCTGGCTTTTTATTTTATCGCCCTGAATTCTATCCCAGTAACCGTTTTTGAAAATAACGCCCCATACATTGGGTGGCATGGTAAAAAAAGTATCGGCATCATTTTTATAACCCAGCTTGGGGGCCAATGATGAAAACGTGGCGTATGTTATACCTTTATTAGTGTGCCATCCCGTTGCACCGTTGTATGGCCATGGTGCAGGTACACGGCTGGCAGTATCAGCAGGGTTGCGGCTTAAACCACCCTCCCACTTTAGTATTGTTGGTATAACGCTTTTGTAATCGGCCATGGTTATTTATTGTTTTTTAACACTATGTTTAATGCTACCAATAACCCTGCTCCTATGGCAATTTTACCGCCCCACTTTTGCAGGTAATACAAAAAAGGCCCCATTTCTTCCAATTTCTTTTTTTCTTCTTCTTCTTTGCGCTTTTCTTCAGTGGTTTTGCCGCCTTGCGTTTTAATTATATCAATGTCATAAATGCCCTCTTTGTGGGGTGCATAGAAATAATTGCCATTGGCATCAATAAATTGCCAGTATAATGTGCTGCGGCCAGCTTTGGGTAATAAATACGAATACACTACACCTACTGTTTGACCTGGTTTTACAGTGTATGTAACTGGTGCGGTATCGGATGGCAAGCGTTTTAGTTCCACGTTTCTACGTGCAACCAGTGTTTTACCAATTATTTGATCTGCTGAGTATGTTGCTGCCATAATTAACCGGCCATTGATTTAAGCATGGGAATAAATCCGCGAAATGAATCGGGTTTGCGTTTGGCAAAATCTGCCAGTATGGTAATGGTGTTGGCAAAATCTGCGTCCACTTCTAACAAAGTGTTTATTGCATTTTCAATTTTGGTTTGTTGATCAGCTGGCAGTTCATCAACATGGCCCTGTATGGCTGCATGGCCTGCTATGGGTGCAGGTGCTCCGGCAAATTTGCCTAGTATGCCGGCAATAGCATTGCCAATGGCCGGGTTACTTAAAAGTGTTTCAACTAACTTATCAGTAACACTGGGTGGTTTTTCTTTGCGGGTGAGCTCGCGTTTTAAATCTTCCATTCTGCGCTCGTGCTCGCGTTCTAATGCACTTTTTTCTACGGTGTGTATGCGCTCAATTAAATCGAGCACCTGTTTACTGCCTCCGGCATTTTCAACACCTGCTAATGCACCTGTTGCAATGCGTGGTGTGGTGTACCATATTTTAAATGCACCGGCAGCACCTTTGTTGCCGTGTTGTTTTTGGTGGGTAATACAAAGTTTTGCTCCGCCCTCTTCATAGCGCATAAGCACTTCATTAAGCAGTTTAATAGATGCGGGCAGTTCCACATCTTCATTTTGCTGCTCTGCTATTTTGTTACCGCTTTGATCCCGCACTGTCCAGTACGGAGAATCATTGCGTTTTACAAAATCAATAACATCATCAATATTGGTAATATATGCCATTGTAAATTTTTTAGGTGTTTTTAAGTGAAACGGGTGGCGCACGAAGAGAAAACACCTTAGTGCGCCAGCACCGTTGCTTTTGGTTTAGTTTCCTTCCTGTATTTCGTACCTTACTATGAATGTAAGTATGGTAGCGGCAGTTACTGCAGTGGTATCGCCTACTGTAATGAATGATTTTGGCCAGTCAATTTCAATAGGTTCCAGATATGTCCATTTATCGCTGTAGGCAGCATTGTTGGTGCTGTTGTTGGGCAATAACTGACTTACCGGAATAGTTACCACGCGCTGCCGTTGTTGCTCATTTACACCTACCAAAGTAAAGTAACAGTTTTTAGCTGCTGTAAACGAAAGTGGTGTGCCGTAGGTTGTGGGGCTTTTGGCAATTTGATCAATACACAGCGCGTATATGCCCGATATGCGAGCACCGCGCAACTGCTGTTGTTCTAAGAAATTAATCTTGTTTTGTGCGGCAAGAGTAAGTTCAATAACATCAGTATATTTAATTGGTTGATTGAGCATGTGTTTTTTTGGTTAAAGGGATAAGCATTGATATGCAATGCTTATCCCTGTGGTTGTTGGTTTTGTTTGGTTAAGATGCTTTTACTGCGCCTTGTACTAAGAAGCCGCGGCAAGTGAGCGACACGTAGTTAATTGGTGTACCTGATGTTGGTTCCAAAGCGGTAGCATCAGCCATGTTGAGAGTAATGGTATTTTTGCTGTTACCGGCAATGTTAAAGCTGTTGTAAAGCAATGCAAATCCACTGTTTTCAGCACGCTCTGAGTAATCAATTGGGTAAGTGGTAATGGCATCCATTGTACTGATAACGGCTGCACTTACTTCACCTTGCTGGGTTTGTGGAATGTACAAAAAGCGGTTGCAATCGTACGCAGTGTAGTACGTAAAGTTGTCAATAGTAACGCTAAGGCCACCATTGTACAGCTTTAACAAGTTGGCTGCTGTAGTGTTGGCAAAGTGCGTTGCATTTGGGTAGGTTTGCAGGTTGGCTGCACTGCGGCCTGCAGTAGTGTTGGCAGCTTGGTAAATGCGCAATGCCCAGTGTGTAACGCAAAACACATCATTGCGGTCAAGCAACTGATCTGTGGTGTAAGCGTTTTGTTTGTTCTGTTTCAAAAACTCAAAGTTGATGTTAGTAACACCATTGGTTAATGAGTAATCAGAACGCAGGTAACTGTCGGATATGGAAGCCTCAGGGGTACCATATTTTGCGGCCAATGTGGCGCGAAGTAATTGAGTGTTCATTTTGTGTGTGGTTATCAGTTAATGAATAGTTGGGTTTACAGTCCGTCAGGGGTTGCCATAGCGTTATCGAGGCCGTTCAATGGTGAAGGGCTGTCGGTACCGTTTACGGGAGTGATGTAGTTTTGCTCAGGCAATGGCATGTAATCGTAGCCATTGATTCCGGCAGCAGCCAGTAAGCCATCGCCACCGGCAGCAATAAGGCCTGCACCGGCACCGCGCATCATGGAGTTTTTGCTGTTAAGCAACATAATTCCCACTACGGTATTTACAGCCGGAGCAGTGAATGTAGGCAACGAGGCAGGGAGCATTGTTGCCACCTTTTTACCCAGGAATGATCCGGCAATAATTCCACCGGCTTCGGGCAAGGTTTTTTTGAGATTGAATTTGGGCATGGTATGTAGTTTTAATTTAATTTGGTTGTGTGTGGCGGGTTATTTTGCTTTTTTGCGGTAAGCGGTGGTGGCTTTTTTAACGGCAACTGCTTTTACACGTTTGGCTTTTTTGAGGGCCATTTCAAGTGCTTTTACACGCTTGCTTACACCTTTAGTTTTGGTGCGTACAAATTTTTGGAAACCGTTTAAGCCGCTTGATCTTTTGGCTTTGGTTTTACGTGCAGTTTTGCGCACGGTTTTTTTCTTTTTAATTGGCATGGTTTTATCTTTTACGTTTAAAAATGAAGTATGCA
>JAGVCC010000187.1 GCA_020059395.1 Chitinophagales bacterium
ACTAAAAACCGGTTTTTAAAAAACGAAATAACACAGGAACATATTGAAGGTATTGACGATTGGGAACCCAGCAACATACCCACACAGTACATAGAAATGCAGAGCAAAACCATTGTAAATAAAGTGGAGAGTAAAGACGTGGGCATGAGCTACAGCATGAACCCTTATGCCGGTTGCGAACATGGCTGCATATATTGCTATGCCCGTAATGTGCATGAGTACTGGGGCTACAGCGCCGGGCTTGATTTTGAACAAAAAATTTTAGTAAAGAAAAATGCACCGCAACTGCTTCGCAAGTTTTTAATGCACCCCAAATGGGATGCCACACCCATAATGCTGAGCGGTAATACTGATTGCTATCAGCCCGCCGAGCAGCAGTACCGCTTAACAAGGGGTTTATTGGAAGTATGTAATGAATTTAACCAACCCGTGGGTATACTTACCAAAAACAGCTGGATATTAAAAGATAAAGATGTGCTGCAGGAAATGGGTAAAAAACAAATTGTAAGTGCCATGGTTTCCATTACAAGTTTTAATGAAGACTTACGCAGAACGATGGAGCCACGTACCACCACCGCCAAACAAAAGCTGAAAGTAATTAATGAACTAAGCAGCGCCGGTGTACGCATGGGTATAATGATGGGCCCCATGATACCCGGCCTTAACGAACACGAAATGCAACGAATAATGAAAGCAGCAGCAGATAACGGCGCCACATTTACAGCGTATACTTTCATTCGTTTAAATGGTGCCATTAAATTTTTATTTCACGACTGGTTGTACAAAAATTTTCCTGACCGTGCGGATAAAGTGTGGCACTTAATTGAACAAAGCCACGATGGCAAAGTAAACGACACCCGCTGGGGCGTACGCATGAGAGGCGAAGGCAATATTGCCAATCTTGTAGCACAGCAATATAAAAAATATGGCAAGCTGTATAATATGAATGCAGAAGAATGGAGTTTAGACAGGAGTAAGTTTAGGGTGCCGGGGGGGCAGGGGAAGTTGTTTTGAAAGAATTATGCTTTATTTTGTATTAAACTTAATGTTTAAATGTATGGCTAAAGATATTTTTTCAAAACCATTTGATGACGGTACTTTGGATAAGCTAAAAATTTTTGAAGACTATTTTAAAGAATGGCTTCCGGTTTTTATTGCACCAACTAAACCTATTTGGAATGAAATTCAAATTTTTGATCTTTTCGGAGGGGAAGGTAAAGATACAAATGGAGTATTAGGAAGTCCAATGCGAATATTATCAACCCTAAATAAAAATGAAAACTTAATATTGCGGAGTAACGTTAAAATAAAAGTCATAGTTAATGAGTTTGAAAAACAAAAATTTGACTTGTTGATATCAAATTTGGAAACAATAGCTAATAAATCTTTGTATGATTTAGAATGTTACAATGAAGATTTTGTTAGTATATACGAACGATACTACGATGGAATGAAGCGTACAGCTAATTTCTTATTCTTGGATCAAAATGGTATTAAGCAAATAACAGAATCTGTATTCAAAAAACTTATTCAATTAAAACAAACCGACTTTCTTTTTTTTATTTCTTCATCATATATTAAGCGATTTAGTGAAGTAGAGGAATTCAAAAAGTATTTGAATATAACTAGACAAGAAATTGATAATAAAAGTTATTATCATGTTCATAAAGTAGTACTTGAATATTATAGAACAATGATACCAAACGGAAAGGAATATTTTTTAGCCCCATTTTCTATAAAAAAACCTGCTGGTATCTATGGTCTGATTTTTGGGACTAATCATACATTAGGAATTGAAAAATTTTTGCATGTTTGTTGGAAGCATGATAAACTTACAGGTGAGGCTAATTTTGATATTGACAATGAAAAAATTGACTTAACAAAACCTACACTTTTTGAGGAAATGAATAAGCCGAAGAAAAAACAAGTTTTTGAAAACACTTTACGGCTGAAAATAATTAACAAAGAGCTTAAAACAGATAAAGCAATTTATTTGTTTACTTTGAGTGAAGGTTTTCAAATTAAAGACGCAAATTATATTCTTAGAGAACTTGAAAAAGAGAATAAGATTCAGATAAATTTTAAGCTGACAAATTCTGACATTCATAAAGTTCAGCAAACTTCAACGATTATTTATAAATGATTTAATATGGCACAATCATCAATCGAATGGACAGAAATGACTTGGAACCCAACAACCGGCTGCGATAAAATTTCAGCAGGCTGTAAATATTGCTATGCCGAAGTAATGACCCGCCGGTTAATGGCAATGGGCATAGATAAATATAAAGACGGGTTTAAAGTAAGAACGCATGAAGATTCGCTAATGACTCCTTTTGAATGGAAAAAACCAAAAGTGGTGTTCGTAAACTCTATGAGTGATTTATTTCATCCTGATGTACCACTACAGTTTATAAAAAAAGTATTTCACGTAATGAATGAAACGCCACAGCACACTTATCAGGTGCTTACAAAGCGGGCAGACAGGTTATTTGAAATACATGAACAACTAAACTGGACAGAAAATATTTGGATGGGAGTTTCGGTAGAAGATGAAAGAGTAACGCATCGCATTGATTTTTTACGGCAAACAAATGCACAAACAAAATTTCTTAGTTGCGAACCTTTAATTGGTCCTTTAATGAATCTAAATCTTTTTGGGATTGATTGGGTAATTGTGGGTGGCGAAAGCGGAAGAAAAGCAAGGCCGATGGAAGAATGGTGGGTATGGGATATAAAGCAGCAATGCCAGGAGCAGGAAGTGTTATTCTTTTTTAAACAATGGGGTGGTACCAATAAAAAGAAGGCAGGCAGAGAGTTGGCAGGAAATACTTACAATGAAATGCCTTCAGTGGAGTCATTAAAAATGATGACTCTTTAATTTTATGTATATGCAACAAAACAGAAGAAACTTCCTTACCAAAATTTCCCTTGCATCTGCATCGCTGTTTGCATTATCATCTTTTAAAACAAAACCCCGTAATAAAAAAATGAAAAACGTTTTTATCCATCATGTTTACTTCTGGTTAAACAAACCAGATAGTGTTGAAGACCGAAATAAATTAGTAGAAGGGCTTACAAAATTAGCTGAAGTAAAAACCATTAATCAGTTTCATATTGGTAAACCGGCCGATACTAACAGGGATGTAATTGAAAGAGGTTATGCTGTATCATGGCTGGTGCATTTTGCAAATGCGGCAGACCAGGCCAGTTATCAAACTGATCCCATTCACCTAAAATTTGTTGATGAATGCAAACATTTATGGAGCAAAGTAATTGTGTACGATAGTGTAGATGTGTAAGCAAAAAAATATTTTATGCAACCACGTTAGAAAAATATTTTTAAAATTTTTAAAAAAAATTTGGCAGCATCAAAAAAATAAATTCATCTTTGCAGCGCAAATAAAATTAAAAACAACAAAACATGTTACGCATACAACTACATATTGAAGCGATGAATTGTTTTAGTTCTCCGAAGGGGGATGATAACAATTGCGGGGCATGTTATGCTGATGAATAGTAAACAACTAATTCTCTATAACTTAAGCCCCGCCTGAAACAGCGGGGTTTTTTGTTGCCAAAAAAATAAATAAATACAATTGTTACAACAAAAGCGATTTAGAAAAATAAGCGAATTCATTTCGTTGGGGGCAAGTTATGTGCATGGTACAACACAGCCAGCAGGCATGCCCGTGAGTAATGATAAAAATATTGATATACCCATACAGCCGGACTGTAAGCATACATGATGCAACATGTATGTAAACTAAAGCCGGTTGTTAAAGCAACCGGCTTTTTTATGCGGTAAAATAATTGATGAGGAGGAATAAAGTATTCCCCGTGAGATGCAGCGGGGATACTTTTTAAAATATAGCAGCATTCTCCCGAAAGCTTTCGGGAGCTGGATACTCCGTTTGGAACGGAGAGGCTGTAGGTTCGAATTCTGCCTGCTATACAAAATTGGTTCGTTGGTGTAATGGCAACATCACAGATTGTCTATCTGCTGTTATGAGTTCGATTCTCATATGAACCGCAAATTGTTGAGTGGTGTAATGGCAGCATACCAGTCTCTGAAACTGGTGATGGCAGTTCGAGTCTGTCCTCAATAACAAATGTTGGATTTAGCTTAACTGGTAAAGTGCCACTCTGTGAATGTGGAGAACAGGGTTCAAGTCCCGGAGTCAACCAACTAATTTCTGTGAGTGGGTAAAAAAACTGACTTATAGTTCAATGGACAAGAATGCTTCACTACGGATGAAGTGATGAGGGTTCGAATCCTTCTAAGTCAACAAAAAAAACGGATGAATAGCTCAACGGCAGAGCAAGTGTTTGTTAGGCACAAGGTTGAAAGTTCGAATCTTTCTTCATCCGCAAAAAAATGTGAGTTCGACAAAGACGGAGAGTTGTAGCGGTCTATAACACCGTTGCTTTTTTTAGCTGAGTAAGTTCTCCCGAAAGCATTCGGGATTACCACTCACACAAAAATGGAGAGAGTCCGGGTGGTCATGGATGCTGTCTTGAAAACAGACTGTCCGCCAGCTGGCGGATCAAGAGTTCGAATCTCTTTCTCTCCGCAAAATAGTTTGGAGAGTTGGCAGAGTGGTTAATGCAATGGTTTGCTAAACCATCATCGGTAAAACTGATGTAGTGGTTCGAATCCACTACTCTCCGCAAAACCCCGACGGCGGCTTTAAGCCCCTACGGCGGTTGAGAAAAAAGTAAAAATGAAAAACAAAAAGTTGAACGGAGCGTCGCCAATGTCGCCCCATTAAAAAACAAATGTTGGCAAACAAAAATGGAAACAGAGCAGCGGCGGCAATGGCGCACATTAAGCGGCAAAAAAATTACCGCTTCCATTGAAGACGAAGTAACGAAAGTGTTACAAAAAGAACAGGCAGCTGGTAACCAGCTAAAAGTGTGTATTGGTACCGATAGCCAGGTGAAAGGAAAGGAAACAGAATTTGCTACAGTAATTGTTTTTATAAGAAAAGGTAAAGGTGGTTTTATGTACATACACAACGAAATCACTTCGCAGAAAATGAGCATTAAAGAAAGGATGCTTATAGAGGTAGCAAAGAGTATTGAAGTAGCGTATCCGTTGTGTAACATCTTTAGCCGCTACAGTGTGGATATGGAAGTGCATGCCGATATAAACACTAATCCCAACTTTAAAAGCAATGATGCTTTGAAAGAAGCAATGGGCTATATCATGGGAATGGGGTTTGTGTTTAAAGCAAAACCCGATGCTTTTGCCAGCAGCAGCTGTGCTAATAAAGTGGTGCAGTAGCCTTTCTAAATCTACCGATGAATCTGGAGACTTTCAAAGAGTTCAATAATGGAAAGTTCTTTTAAATAATCAGGGTCTCAAAAGCCTCCCCTTTGGGCAGGTTTGGAGGGGCTTCAAAAGCTTGCTTAACGGCAAGACTGGTATACACCGCAGCAAACAAACCGGGCACGTGTATTTATTGCACGGCAGTGCAGGCACAGTTGTAACCTGTATGCTGTTGTAACTGTATGGTATGCCAGCAAATACCCTGTGGGTCGTGGGTTCGATTCCCATTCACTTACGCAGTGATAGCTCAGTTGGATAGAGCAACAGACAATCCGCCGGTTCGAATCCGGCTCACGTACAACATACGTGATAGCCAAGCGGTCAAAGGCAAAGCACTGAGGATGCTTGATTCAAAAAGAAGTACATCGCTTCTAAAAAAATGATGACCCAAAAATAAAAGCCAGCATTGCTATCCGGCAGTATTGCGGTCACCTTAGGGAACCGTAATAAAGAGCAGCCCGGCAATTACCTGCAGGCAGGTATTATATAAAGGGCGTTGTTTCACTTCGGCAATAACAGTTCAGCAGTATAATATTGTTGAACAAGTGATTGATGAACTGCAGCAGCAAACAATATGGAAACCAGCTTCCGTAATAGTTGGGTGGAAAATGATACTGGCTTTTTTAAAACGAAACATAAAACCGTCAAAGAATTTACAATTCGTGTAATTAGTATAATTCGTGGCATAAAATTAAAAACAATGAAAAGGATTAAAATTAACGCCTACCAAACAGCATTGGTATTTAAAGATGGCGTCTACAAAAAAATGCTGAAAGAAGGTAAGTACTGGTTGTGGAACGAAACTGCAGTATTGTACGACTTAAACAAACCATTTGCTCCATTTGTGGAACTGAATATACTATTGCAGGATGCTGCATTGGCAGAAGCATTACATGTAGTGGAAGTAAAAGACAATGAAATTGCATTGCAATACGAAAACGGTTTGCTGAAGGCAGTGTTAAACGCAGGCCGTTATGCATTCTGGAAAGGAATTATCAATTATGAGTTTGTGATAGCAGATACCAACAAAATTGAAATTACAGAAAATATAAGCCGTGCCACTTTACAAAATAGGCTGGTAGCACCTTATGTAAGAAGCTACACTGTAGAGAGCTACGAAAAAGCTTTGCTGTTTGTAGATGGTAAGTATGCACAAATGTTAACCAGCGGTGTATACTACTGGTACAAAAACAATAGTACCATTTTGGTGGCTAAAGCAGATACCCGTATGCAGCAACTGGAAGTAAACGGCCAGGAAATACTGACCAAAGATAAAGCCGCATTGCGTATCAACGCACAGGCACAGTACCGTGTGGCCGATATTGAAAAAGCCATTTTGCAAAACAAAGAGTACGACAAACAATTGTACGTGGCTTTTCAGCTGGCATTAAGGGAATACATTGCCGGCTACAGCTTTGATGAAGTGCTGGAGAAAAAAGATGTGATGGCACCTTTTGTGCTGGAACAGGTGAAAGCAAAAGCGGAAGCGCTGGGTATTGAAGTGATTGGTTTTGGTATTCGTGATATCATTTTGCCGGGTGATGTAAAAGACATTATGAACAAAGTGTTGATTGCAGAAAAGAATGCACAGGCCAACACCATTATGCGTAGGGAAGAAACTGCCAGCACCCGTAGCTTGCTGAACACTGCCAAACTGATGGAAGACAATGCGATGTTGTGGAAACTGAAAGAGATGGAATATGTGGAGAAGATTGCAGACAAAATCAGCAACATCAGTGTAAGTGGTAATGGTGTGTTGATAGAACAGTTGAAGCAGATATTTGTGCCGCAGAAGTAAACCAATATCCGGTATCATTCCGGTGCCGGATGTTTTTTATTTTTTGTACTTAGCTTTAGGAATGCTATTAGGCATCGTTGCGTCGCACACTTGTACGGCATAACTTTATTGGGCTTTTATGGAAGCGGTGAGTTAGCTAATATTTAATTCTAAATACAATTAAGTATTTTTATATGATTATCGGAGATAATTTTTAAAGTAATATTTTATAGTGATGTTTAAATTATGGAGTGAATCTAATTTGGATGCAAAAAAAAGTTTAAAACCAGATTTGGGTTTAAGGGAGTGGAATTCTTTAACAGAGAGGGAGAAGTATCTAATTTGGAAACATTTAGAAATTCATTTCTTTAATAAACAAGAAACGTCTCAATGGAGTTCTAATAGTTATCAAAATGAAAAATGCTTTGATTTTTTCGACCCTTACTCATACAAAAAGCAACGAAGTGTTTATATATCTATTAATGATATGATGCTTGAGTATAAGGCAAAAAATTACACAAAAAACTATCTTGAAGAAAGTACAGTGTATTCAGCTTGTAAAGACTTTATCTCAATATATGATGAAGGAGATGGCAACGTTGTGTTAGAATTGTTATCGTTTTATTGTAGAGCTTTAATAAAAGAGTGCAAAGCTGAATTTTATAGAGAAAAAAAGCAAGAAGAATCTGATACCGAATATGAGAAAGAAAAAATTAATGCTCAATGGGTATATTTTGATGAATTTGCAAAAAACTTAAATGAAGTATTTGCTGATTTTGGATTAAATATTTATTTGACCAGAAATAGTTTTATACCAAGGCAGGATGAAAAAATTCTTAAAGACATATTTGAGCCTGTATTACAATTTTTAAGTGATTTAAAATGGCAAGAAGTAAATCAATTATTGAGTGATGCGTTTTCCGAATACAGAAAAAATACAAAGGAAAGTTATAGTACTTGTATAACACATATCGTTTCGGCAGTTCAAGCTTTTTTACAAATTATTGTATCTGGTAAAACAGGTAAGGGGGATATTTCAGAATTAATTGCAAAAGCACAAAAAAATATGTTTATACCATCCGATAACTTTACGACCAATATATTTAAACCTATTGAATCCTTATTAATGAGAGTAAGACAAGAAAAAGGTGTTGCACATCCGAAGCAAGAGTATGCAACTGAAAAAGATGCTAAATTAGTTTTAAATGTTGCAATGGTGTTTTTCCAGCATTGTATAATTAATTAATCCCCTCTTCAATAAAAATTTTATAAAGAGATATTGCATATGTGAGTGACGCAACAATGATGCTATGAAAAACTAAAGCTGGTATAAAAAAAAGTTAACAAACCTTGTTGGTTATTTATCGTCATCAGTCAATTCAAGGTATGCCATCACCATTTCAGTAAAGCGTTTATTCTTTTTGTTTACAAGTAAACTGCTGTAGATAAACATACCGCCAGCATTGAAATTGCTTGTGACCTCAATGATGTTACTTGAAGGGTGGTCGATATAATTAAACCAGCTAAGGAATTTTCTGGCTCTTGCAGATTCTTTACCGTCTGAATTATCGCAGACATAAACAACTGCATTAGTTTGTGATATAAGAAAGTCGCCAACAATGGAAACAACAGTATCAGCAATCCGCTTATCTGTTCCGGGCGGAAGTTTAATTTTTCTATCTTTTAAAGTAAGATTGAAAGAAAAAAAGTAAGGGGCTATATCCGGATGCTTTGCGAAATATTCAGCATAGCTTAAAAATGAGCAGTAATACTCTATGCCCTTTGATGTTGTAAACCCATAGGTAAACTCATCAATTTTTTGGATTGGGTAAGGTCGCAAACGTAAGACCATGAGTTTTTTTAAGTTCTTTTAAAGGAATGCCGTTTTGAATTGCTTCCCTGATTATTTTCTGGTCGGCCAGCATCTTTTGCACCATTTCCAACTTAGTCATAGGCTTAGCCTTTGCCCTGCGTTTGGTACGCACTGTCTTTTTTGCTTTAACAGAAACAGAAGGCATAAAAATTATTTACTGCAATTTACAAAAATTACTGCTTTGGCAGTGTATAAATTATGAAACTAAAATTATCAGGAAAAGAATTAAGAGCCATCGGCTTGCCGGAAGGGCCGGTAATAAGCCTAGCAATGACGGTAATGGAGAAACATTACAAACATCATACAAAAGAAGCAGCATTTGAAATATTAAAAGATGTTTTACAAAATCCAGAAATATATAAAACTCACGAAGCCCTTTCTGCTATTGCAGAAAAGTTGATCAAAACAACAGCGTCTGAAGCCCCTCTACGGGAGGGGTTTGGGGAGGCCGTATCTCTAAATCAGCATGGTATTCAATTTAATGTATTTGGGCAGGAGCATATTGAAGAAGGCGCCATGCACCAGATGTATCAGGCAGCTAAATTACCCATAAGTGTGGCCGGTGCTTTAATGCCCGATGCACACAGCGGTTATGGTTTACCAATTGGTGGTGTGCTGGCAACAGAAAATGCGGTGATACCTTATGGTGTGGGTGTGGATATTGGTTGCAGAATGTGCTTAAGCATTTTTGCTATTGACCCGAAAGAGCTGGCGCAAAAGGAAAATTATTTTGCAAGAGAAATTAACGAAGCCACTTTGTTTGGCAGCGGCGCACAGTTTGACCAGGCCAGCAATCATGAAGTGATGGAGAACGAATTTTTTTATCAAATACCATTATTAAAAAATTTACATGGCAGGGCATGGAAGCAATTAGGTTCATCAGGTAGCGGTAACCATTTTGTAGAGTTTGGTGTAATTGAAATTGCAGAAAAAGATGAAGTGCTCGGTGTTGCAGCTGGTAAATATGTTGGTTTGTTGTCTCACTCCGGTTCAAGGGCATTGGGTGCCAACATTGCCAATCATTACACAAAAATTGCTATTGATAAAAGGCGTTTGCCAAATGATGCTAAAAACCTTGCATGGTTAACACTGGATGAAGAAGCCGGTATTGAATACTGGAATGCCATGAACCTTGCCGGTGATTATGCATCTGCCTGTCACCATATTATTCATGCAAAAATTGCAAAACAGCTGGGGCAGCGCCCATTAAAAATGGTGGAGAACCACCACAACTTTGCATGGAAAGAAAAATGGAATGGTAAAGATGTAATTGTGCATCGTAAAGGTGCCACGCCTGCTGGCGAGAATGTTTTGGGTATTATACCCGGCAGTATGACGGCTGATGGCTTTATTGTAAAAGGTAAAGGTGAAACAGCTGCTGTAAACTCTGCCAGCCATGGTGCCGGAAGAAAAATGAGCAGAACAAGAGCTATACAAAGTGTAACCGATAAACAGTTTAAAGATGAACTGAAAAAGTTTGGTGTAAAATTGTTGGGCGGTGGATTGGATGAATCGCCTTTTGCTTACAAGGATATTGAAGTGGTAATGCAAAGCCAAACAGCATTAGTGGATGTAGTTGGTAAGTTTACTCCAAAAATTGTAAAAATGGATGGCGCTAAACACCGAAGCTGGAAAAAAGGAAATGATGAAAAACAAATGGGGGAATAAAATCCCCCATTTAGTTTTTGTAGCAGACAAGGCTAATGGTTGAAAAATTTGCAGTTAAAGCTACACATCATTTTTTTGAAACACAATACCCTAAACAGGGTATTTTTTAAACGGCAAATAAAAATGATGTGCTTGTTTAAAACGTTTTTAAATTAATTTTACCGCCATTAACCACCTTCAATGCAATCCACCACCGACAGAATAAAAGAGCTTTTTGCCAGTTTTTCACCTGATATTATTACTGCTGCAAACAAACTGCCGCAGGCAGGCAGCGAACGGCATTATTACCGCATACATACTTCATCCAAAAACTATATTGCCACTTATGGCGCCAATATAAAAGAGAATGAGAGTTTCTTATACTTCTCAGAACATTTTGCAAAGCAACACCTGGCAGTGCCTAAAATTTTCTGTGTTAGTAAAGAAAAAGACATTTATATACAGGAAGATTTTGGAGATGTATCCCTGCTTAACAGGCTGGAAGCGGAAGGTTTTGTACAACCTGTTTATGAGCTGTACAAACAAAGTTTGCATCAGCTTGCATTGCTGCAGGTAAAAGGGCATAACGACCTTAATTATAAAAAATGCCTTACCAACAGCAGCTTTGGTAAAGAAGCTATAATGGCCGACCTGCTGTATTTTAAATATTATTTTTTAGATGCACTGCGCCGCCCCTACGATAAACAAAAACTGATAAAAGATTTTGAAGCACTGAGTAATTATCTGTCTCATACTGAGTATAAATTTTTTATGTTCCGTGATTTTCAAAGCAGGAATATAATGATTAAGGAAGATAGCGGTGTTGGTTTTATAGATTACCAGGGTGGTATGAAGGGTGCGCCGCAATATGATGTGGCCTCTTTATTATCTCAGGCAAAGGCAAATTTGCCAGATGAGTGGAAACATAATTTACTGGAAGATTATATTACCTCATTTGAAACCATTGTGGAAGAAACAGTTGACCGTGATGTATTCCGCAGCCAGTACAATGGCTATGTATTAATACGTTTGTTACAGGTGTTAGGTGCTTATGGTTTTAGAGGTTTGTTTGAACGTAAAGCACATTTTTTAACCAGCATTCCGCTGGCGCTGCAAAATTTAAAATCATTCATCAG
>JAGVCC010000216.1 GCA_020059395.1 Chitinophagales bacterium
AGTATTTAAAAAACTATAACCTAAGTAAGACAGTATGCCTATTATTAAGCCAGTGGCCGATGTAATCATTTTTACATACATGGCATCAGCAATATCACTTATGGCAGGGTTAGCTGCTGCTGCAAAATCTTTCAATAATAAAATCAATCCAAAAATGGTACCCACAAAACCAAACAGTGGTGCAATTCGGGATATAACCGAAAGTATATTCAGGTTCTTTTCCATTTTGTAAATTTCCAGCTTGCCCACATTGTCCATACTTTTTTCAATAGCATCAATGGGCTTGCCAATACGCTGCAGGCCTTTATCAATCATACGGGCCACTGGGTTGCTGGTATTTTTTGCAAGGCTTCTGGCGGCAGTAATATTGCCGGTTACCACATTGTCACGTATAATACTCATAAAATTATCTTCAATTTTACTGGCTTTGCGTATAGCTAAAAGGCGCTCAATAAAAAAGAAGATAGCCAATGCAAAAAGCAGGGCAAGGGGTATCATTAAAACACCACCTTTTACTAACAGGCCAAAAACATTTTCTTTTTGTACAGCGAGTGCTTTAGCCATTCCTGTACTGTCAATCTGTAAAAAAATATCAAACATGCGGTAACTGATTTAGGAACAAAAGTAATTGTTTAATTGAAAACTTTTTATACGATTATTATGCCAATTAAATGCAATAATATACACCAAACGCTTATTATGGCTGTATGCACTGTAAAGAATTGTTAATGTTGCAGGCTTACTTACAGTAAAAATTCGTTTATGTATTGCAGGGGATGATAAACGGGAATGGCAGCCTTTGCAAAATCAAAATAATTTTTTGTAATAATTACATCTGCCCCGGCATCCATTGCTGAGTAATATTGCAGCGCATCTTCCAAATCTGTAAAAGACGACTTTAAAACCTTTTGCATAATAACTTCATCTTCTCTTGTAAATGTAAAATCTTTAAATAACGCAGCGGTTTCGTTATTCAGCGTTTTTTTATCTTTTATTTTTTTTGACAGAAAATAGTAAGTTATTGCAAAAGTTGTTGGAGAGCAGTAAAACTTCTTTTTTTGGCTTCTCATCGACTGAAATACTTCAACAGCCGCAATATAAAAGTTATTTGAATTATTAATTAAATCAATGATTACATTGGCGTCAAAAAATATTTTGTTCATATTTTTATTCACTCAAACATATTTTTAGGGTCTTCATTCTTTCCCGTACTCACCATTCCTCCAAATCTCTTTACCCAAGGGTCAAGCTTTGTTTTTTTAAGCCTCTCTTCAATTACTTTAAGCATTTCAAGCTGGGCATCAATAATTTTAGAAACGCTGGTGTTTCTTTCTTTCGCTGTTTTTTTAGCAAACTTAACGTTGCTTTCTTTAAGCGATAATGTTATTTTTTGTGCCATAAAAAATATTTTGGTGGTACAAATGTACCATTTTAGTGGTATAAAAAATGCCCCTCAATAAGTTGAGGGGCATTCAGTGTTTGGTATGTCTTATATTATTTATTATTTTCCATTTGCTGCATGGCCATTATCTGTTTCATGGTTTTTTCCATTCCGTCGCTGCCGCCATCTAAAAATATTACATTGCCTTTACCATATTCCGCAAAGTTTTTTATTGCTTCTACCCACATGCTGAATAAAATTACATTGGTATCCAAATTTGCCTGCTTCATTTCGCTTGCGGCCTGACTCATACCTTTAGCCACTTCTTCTCTAAACAATGCCACACCCTGCCCACGCAGTTGTGCTGCCTGCCTTTCTGCTTCTGCAGCAATTTTAATGGCGTTACCTTCTGCTTCGGCAGCTTTTGTTTTAGTAATTAATAAAGCCTGACCTTCATTTTCTGCCGCAGCTTTAAGGTTATTACTTGCCACCACTTTACTCATACTGTTAATAATAGCTTCGTCAAAAGTAATGTCGTTAATCTGTAAATCCTGTAAATGATAGCCCCAGCTTTCTAAAGCAGCATCTACCTGCTCTTTTACATTCTCAACAATATCCCTGCGCACATTTAAAACCTCTGCCTGTTTTTTAGTGCTTACAAAAGCACGGATGCTGCCTTCTACGGTGCGTATTAAAGCCTGCATTAAATCTTTGTCGCTAATAAATTTAAACGCTACTTTTTGTATAGTCTCTTCCTGTTCATTTTGCACAGAGTACAACAGCATGCTTTTAAAATACACATTAGCCTGATCAACGGTTACAGCCTGAAACTCAAGCTCTACACTGCGGTTTTGTATGCTTACTTTTTTATAAATCTGCTCCAGAAAAGGGATTTTAAAATTCAATCCAGGACGCATAATGCGCTGGTATTTGCCAAACATGGTTACCACGCCAATTAACCCCTGATTAATGGTAACAAAACAACCTAACAGGGCAAACACTAAAAGTATTACCCACCAATAACTAATTAAAATTTGCGGCATTGTAAATTAATTTAGAAAATGAAGGTATATATTTTTTATGTAGCCAGCGTAAAATCTTTATTAAGCTAATGGCGGGAAATAAATAATTTTGCCATAATCTACTTAATGTATACAAATCAACAGCTGCCATGTATAAACTACCTCATTTTACCGAAACAGACCAGACCAAACTAATTGAATTTATAAACAAAAACCCTTTTGCCATAATAACTGGTTTTGGAAAAGAGTATCCGGTTGCATCACATATTCCAATAGCCATAGAAGAAAAAGAAGGCAGCATTTTTCTGCATGGGCACATTATGAAAAAAAGCGACCATCATATTGCCTTTGAGGAAAACAATAATGTGCTGGTAATATTTACGGGGCCGCATTGCTATGTAACTGCAAGCTGGTATACAAACCCATTGGGTGCAAGCACCTGGAATTATATGACGGTGCATGCAAAAGGTAAAATAAATTTTACTGATGAAGCTGGCACTGTAAAAGCTGTTAAGGAAGTTACCGAACGCTTTGAAGGTAACAATACTGCTGCTTCATTTGATAAACTTGAAAGCGGGTACATTAATGCAATGGTAAAAGCCATTGTAGGTTTTACAATAGAAGTAACAACGATGGATGCTGTATTTAAACTAAGCCAGAACAGGGATGAAGTAAGTAAGAAAAATATTATTGAACAATTGAAACAAAGAGGTGATGAGAATTCTGCAGCAATTGCAGCAGAAATGGAAAACAGACTATAAATTTGCCGCATGACAAGAAAACAATTAGTTGAACAGATACGCCTTAAAAAATCATACCTGTGTGTGGGGTTAGATACAGACATTACAAAAATTCCTGAGCACCTGCAAAGCCATCCCGATGCAGTTTTTGAATTTAACAAAGCAATTATTGATGCCACAAAAGATTTGTGTGTAAGCTATAAACTGAATACTGCATTTTATGAAGCAATGGGATTAAAAGGCTGGGAGGCCATGGAGAAAACTGTTAACTACATACCTAAAGATATTTTTACTATTGCCGATGCAAAGCGTGGTGATATTGGTAATACATCTACACAATACGCTAAAGCATTTTTTGAAGCATTACCTTTTAATGCAATAACTGTGGCACCATACATGGGCGAAGACAGTGTAAAACCTTTTTTACAATTTGAAAATAAATGGGCTATTGTGCTGGGCTTAACCAGTAATACGGGTAGTAAAGATTTTGAACAGCAGATGGTTGTTGGTCAGGCGACCAACAAAGGCGAGACCGACAACAATGGCGAATACTTATATGAACGTGTGTTAAAAACAGTAAGCAGCTGGGGCAGCGAAAGTAATTTGATGTTTGTGGTGGGTGCCACCAAAGCAAGCGACTTTGAAAGTTTACGCAAAATAATTCCCAATCATTTTTTATTAGTACCAGGTGTGGGTTTTCAAGGGGGGAGCCTAGCGGATGTAAGTAAATATGGTATGAATGCAGACTGCGGCTTATTGGTAAATGCATCAAGAGCTATTATTTACGCAAGCGAAAAAGAAAATTTTGCAGAAGAAGCAAGAGCTGTAGCGCTGCAGTATCAGGCGGAAATGAGCAGCTATCTTTAAATACTCCGGTTAATTTTTCCCTTCTGCATTACTTCATTAATAACTTGCTGCAATGCTTCAGGGTTTTTAGTGCCTAATAATAAACGTTTTCCATTTTTAAATTGCAGTTGCAAACCTTTATTGCAGGATTCGGATGTGTTTATAGCATTTCCATTTTTTGTTGAGCCGTAGCGAATGCCCCAGCCACCATACTCCAGCAGAGAATTGTATTCCCGTATATAAGCATCGCTTAATTCATGCCAGTAAATAGTGGTGGTTTTAAACTGCAACGGATAAAAACGGTAAGTAATAGTTTCTTCTGTGTAAGTTGTTTTTAAACGTATGGAAATAATGAAAAGCAGCAGCATCGCTAAAAAAATTTCAACAGTTATTAATGCATAATCCGGCGCTGGTTTGCTGCCGAATGGTTTGCCCAAAAATACCTGCTGCACAATAGCGTAAATAAACAAACCATTAATAGCAATTATAGCTGCCCAGGCCCATTTAATTTTAAAGCACTGTGTTTCTGTAAAGTTTATCATAAACCAAACTGTTGTTTTATAAGGGCTGCAAGCTTTGCTGCCCATTTTGCATATTCTCTTGTGGATGGATGTAATTTATCTTCAGCTAAAAAGTCTTCTTTATTCCCATCTATACGCTGCGCTGTTGTAATATCAATATAGTGCGTACCAAATTGAGCCGCCGCTGTTTCACAAACTTTGTTATATGCATCAATTTCTTCAGCAATTTTTTTATTGTCCCTGCCCTCTGCAAATGGTGTAACACCCCAATCGGGTATACTTAAAACAAAAACATTATTGGGTTTGTCAGCTGCAAACATAATGGCCCGTTGCAGTAAATGTTCAAACTCAATTATAAAATTGCTTACACTTCTGCCCCGGTACTGATTGTTTACCCCAATTAATAACGATACAATATTGTATGTGCCGGTAATGTTAGCTTTATTGATAGCAGCATCCAGTTCATCTGTCGTCCAACCTGTGGTGGCAATAATTTTTGGTGAGGTAACAGCATTACTTAAAAGCGCCGCTGTTTGGTTAGGGAAATTATCTATTGCAGCAACCTGTTCTCCAATGGTATAACTGTCGCCTAAAGCAATATATGTTAGCATACATAAAAGTAAATAAAAAGCTGCTTTAATTATTCCATCAAGCACATTTTACTGTAGTTAGTAGAGCGGTACCAAGCACTTCTAAATTTTACTAATAAGAAAATTAATATCTGCGCTTTTAATAATTGAAGGATTTAAAGAAGTTCGAAAGTTTAATTTATCAATAAAACTTCTTACATCTTCTTCGTCAGGCAATAACATTTCTCTTGTATATCCTTTCTTTGTTCTGTCGGGTAATGTAATTGTAAATTCCCCATCAGAAACCGTTTTCTTAGGGTAATTATTTTTAATTACATCCATTTTTTCATCAACGGCTTTTGCAAGTTGCGTATATAAGTATTTTGCAATTGCATAACAATAATACGACCTGTAAACTGATACATTTTGATAAGCATCTCCCAATTCCATCATTAACTTGCCCATTACTTTGTCTTCTGGGTATGTGAATGGAAATCGTTCATCAAGTTGCTTATTAAAATTCTCAAATAGCCACATTTCTTTCCCGCCTTCATGTATTGAAAATTGATAGTGCTTATTTATTGAATCAACAATTCCGGTAATGCTATGGTTTAAGCACCAGTTTGTATCTGCGGCAGACTTAATTCTTGCTTCCAGTATATTTAAATGAATCCATTCAGATTTATCATGTGCATCTGGATTTAACTCAAGTGCTTTTTTCTCCCAAAAGTAGGCACTGTCAAACCGGCCGTTTAATTCATAAGCTACTGCAATGTTCGAACGTATTTCATAAACATCACTATGTTTCTGTATTAATGCGCTAAATAATTCCAGTCCCTCTTTATAATAGCCTGACATTAACAGGTAAGCACCATAATCTGAGATATTTTTAAAATCAAAATTCCCTTTTTTAAATTTTTTCTCCAGATGTTTAATATCCTTTTGAATCTCCTTTTTTTCAAAATCAAGGTGAAAGAAAAAACTATGTTCTAGGTAGTGCACTCTTCCTTTAGCATCTAAAGCAAAAATGTTTAAACAGGCATTGCTTTTTAAAATTAAAAAAACAAAAAAACAGGTAAGTAACTTTTTTAAGCGCATAGCTAAATATCAATTATCACAGTAAAATACGATAATATTATGATTTATTTTCTATGCTTACTTCCTGGATTTTGAGGCAGATCAATTTATAACCGCATTTATCTTTTGCCAAAGTGCATTATCAAAACCAGAAACTGCAAAGCTTGGGTTTGAAGGGTCCGATGCATCACCCATTCTTATTACTACCATATTTTTACTGGGTACTACATAAATGCGCTGGTCAGAAGCACCCATTGCAGCAAACATATCTGCAGGTGCATTAGGTACCAGTGTGCCCGGGTAAACGGTTTGTCCACCGGGTATCATAGCGCTGCTTTTACCATTTAGCCACCATAAATAACCGTAAGATGGGTTTATGTTTTGAGAGGTGGTAACACTTTGATTAAAAAATGTTTCATTAATTATCTGCTCATTTTTCCATTTGCCTTTGTTAAGTGCCATAAGGCCAAACCTTGCCATACTGCGGGTATTGCTGTTATATATTTTATAGATGATGCCATTATTCCAAAAGCCATCCATGCCTAATTTGTTTTTTATTTTGGTGGTAAAGTAAGCATCAAAACTTTGTCCGCTTGCTGCTGCCGTTACATCTATTAACTTTTGAAACACATTATTGTAACTCCACCTTGTGCCTGCATCGGCCATGTAGGTAAGGTTAGCTTTTATTACTAAATCACTGCTATCGCTAAGGCCACTTGTCATGGTTAATAAATGCCTTACTGTTATTAAATTTTCTTTTACAAGTGGGGCACTTGTCCATCCTGTACCTAAATATTGCGAAGCAGGATTATTTATATTAAGCAGGCCTTCCTGCTGGGCTATACCAGTTGTGGTTGCCGCAAGTGTTTTGCCTGCACTGTTCCACTGCCAGGTAGTGGTGGGTGTATGGCCGCTAAAATATTCTTCCATTACAATACGGCCATTTACAATAATCATAAACGATTTTGTATTTTTTTGAACCAAAAAATCTTTAAGAGGTTGTATGGCACTTTCGTTCCAGCTAAGGCTTGCGGCAGTTTTTCTTTCCCACGCTGTATCGGTGGTGGAAGGAAAATACATGGCTTCAGGAGCAGGTTCAGGTTGTGGTTCTTCTTTATTACATGCCGCAAAGGAAACTGACAGTAATAACAGGAGGTTGAGATATTTCATAAGTTGTAGTTTAAGTCTTTCAGACCGGCTGATTTCTTAAACGTTTAATTTACCGCTTTATTTTTCTCCAGTTTATTAATCCACCTTCTGCAAATAAACAGTGGTATTAAACCAATTACACCAAAGCAGCAGTCTGTTAAAATATGAAACAGGGGTATGCTGCGTATGGGGCCTGCAATAAATGCCAGCGGTATTACTGCCAGGCAGGCTAGTATTGCCCAGTCAATAATCCATTTATTTTTTACAGGATCTTTTAATGGGCCAATAAATGCCATGGCAATTACAATATGTGCAAATGCCAGCCAGTCGAACCCATAAGCAAGCATGGGGTATTTTGAATTTGTTTCTACTAAAGCCGCATATACATCTTTTAACCATTGTGCTGCAAAGCCCGGCACCCACGCAGGATGTTTAAGCAACCAGCGTAATTCTGTTTCTACAGGAAAAGCGGTAACACCGCTAAGTATTAAAGCCACAATAAAAAACAAAATAAGCAGGCGGATTTTGTTTAACAGTGTCATTTGTTTGGTTTTACTGGTTTGCCCGGCTTAAAACTTTCTGTTGGTGCTGTGTACCAGGGATGAATTTCGTAACCTAACCTTCCCGATTCAATAGCCGGGTCTGTTTTCAGCAGTTGCTCTACTTCTTCTTTTGTGGGCATATCAAAAATAAAAATGCCCCGCCAGTTACCATCATCGCCAAAAGGGCCGGCTACTTTTAATTTTCCTTCATAATACAGTTTGCTTATGTTGGCCATGTGGCCTTCCTGTATTTTA
>JAGVCC010000251.1 GCA_020059395.1 Chitinophagales bacterium
AAAAGCATCTATCAGCCGCACGGCATTGTCTGCTGACACCTGATCTTCTAACGTACTGAAGTAACTTTGATACCAGTTGTTGCCTGTTATGTATTGCATAACATTTACCAATCAAAAACTGTACAGGTTTCTGATATTTTAACATTGTGTGTATATTTGGAAAAAGAGTTTTTCACAAAACCACGTTAGTAGCAATTGCAACAGACGACAGTAGCTATATATAGATCATGCAAGACATCCTATTTGACTTTATATCAAAATACGTTTCTCTCACAGAAGAAGAGAAAAACGCTTTACTTTCATTAGACCTTTTTCACTCTGCAAAGAAAGGAACAATTTTACTAAAAGAAGGACAAAAATCACAAGAGAATTATTTTGTTTTAAAGGGCTGTATTCGGGTTTATTATATCGTAGACGGAGAAGAAAAAACAACAGCTTTCTACACAGAAATGGAGGGAGTTACTCCACATTGTGCAATAAACGAAACGTATTCTGAATATTATGTCAGTTGTATCGAGGACAGTATTCTTCTAGTTTCAAATTCTGATATGGGGGTAGAAATGAACAGCAAATTTCCAAAATTTGAAATCATGTGCAGAATGTTATCCGAAGAACTGTTGGCAAAAAAAATAATAGATTTTGACGAGTTTAAGATTTCTTCACCTGAACAGCGATACTTGAACTTACTTCAAAAAAGACCTGACCTTATTCAGCGTATTCCACAATACCAATTAGCTAGCTATTTAGGTATCAAACCTCAATCATTAAGCAGACTAAAAGCAAGAATTTTAGAAAAAAGTACTGAATAGTATTTCTTAACTTAAGTGAACGAGTTAATGTATCTTACCAATTTACTTTTGCAGAATCATTTGAAAGAAAGATATGCAAATTATGAAAACACAAAATGCGCTAGAAGACATCAAAGCTCCTTTGAAAATTAAACTTGCTTCTCTTTGGACGAGTTTGATGTTTCTTATTATTTATATCGATTATTTTCATTTATATATGCCAAGTATGATAGATGATATACAAAAAGGAAAGGTTTTTGTGTTTGATATTACAGAAGGATTTCTTATTGCAGGACTAATTTTAGTTTCAATTCCTGCACTAATGATTTTTCTCTCTATCGCATTGCCGGCTAAAGTAAATCGCTGGACAAATATCATTGTTGCTTCAGTGAATATTCCTTTTATGCTGTTTAATTTAGTAGGATTGGCTTGGGTGCACATGTATTTTGCAGCAGCTTTAGAAGTTGTTCTTCTTTGTCTAATTATACAATATGCATGGAAATGGCCTCGTATTGAAAGATTAAAAATCTAAAAAAATAACTTTAAGAAATAACAAAATAGAAAAAACACCAACCACCAAGATGGGTTTGGCAAAAATGAGCCTTTTGTACTGGGGCGAACATTTGTTCTTTCCATTAGCTTTTGTGCTAAATTTAAACTTCGGTACTTTCAAAACCCCACATTCGACAAGCTCAAAATATTAGTGGTAATTTTACTGAAAAATGCAATATTAGAGGCTTATATGAACAAAAAAATATCAATATGAAAAGAACACTAATACTTTTAAGTTTTACATTATTATGTAAATCAATATTTGCACAAACAATAATACTTCCAGGAGATAAAAAAATTAACCCTAATTTAATTCATCAAGGAAATTTTAGTATGGTGTATTATCATTCCGATGTAACACAAGTAACAGATTTGGGAACTTATGATGTAGATGTACAAATTAAAGAAGGTAAATTTAACCTAAACACCTTTCGTAAAACCAAATACTATGAAGAAAAAAATATAATAATTGCAGACGCAAATAGTTTTAAAGCCTTACATCGAACCACTAATATTTTAGATGATGGGAAAACAAGTGAATTTGTTATTGGAAACGGCGAATTTACCAACACTAAAACAGGAAAAAAAACGAATTATGACACGAAATTAACCGAACAATATTTTGATTATCACATTTATCCCTATGTTTTATCAGCATTACCATTAAAATTAGGTAATGAAAACTATGTCATTCCAACAATTAGTGTTGATGATAAAAATAGTGTTACAACAGATGAAGTAATTGTGTTAGAAACCAAATCAGACCAATTTACATCACAATTAACGGGACAACATATGTGCTGGAAAGTTACTGTTTATCATAAAAACACAAAAAAATATTTGAACTATTATATCGATAAAAACAACAGAAGAATACGAAAAATCGAACACCTTTTTAAAGGTAAAATACTTGGTTTTTTAGACAAAGAAAAAGACATAAATCTTTTTAAAACTTCATTTGATGAACAAGCAATCAGAAAAATGATGAATGATGGAGAATCAATTATAACAGGAGAAGCTTTTGCTAGAGATGATCGTTCAGGAAAAGATAATAAACTTATAAAAATTGATATATTGAATGTAAACAAAAAGCAATTCGCTCCAAAAGGAACAAAAGTGTTATTGATGCCATACACAGAATATTATAAAGAATGGTTTGAACTTAATAAAAATCAGGCAAAAGTAAAAGGTGCAAAACCAATTCCATTACCAAAAGAAGCGGCTAGTCAAGTAAAGATTTCAGAGATTTATGATGACAAAGGACATTTTGAATTTTCCAATTTGATGAATGGCGAATATTTACTTTTTACTTCTTTCAATTATGAAGATTTTTTCTCGAAAAGGGAAGTAACAGGAAAAGCGGATGTTTATGTGAATGGTTCTTATCAAGGAACGGAAGTATACACAGATATGTTCGGATATACACAACAAGGAAATGCTAATTTTTATAAGTTTGTAACAATACAAAAAAATGGCGAAAAAATCGACGTAAAATTGAAAAGATAAACACTGCCACTAACATAGAAATCTGTGTAAAAAACCAAGCAAAAACCTAAGTTTTTGCTTGGTTTAGCTGAGCAATAATTTGGTTGATACAAACTATTTTTTTACTACCGCAACAGACTTTTTAATTCCACCACTTCAAACTGTGGTGATGCACTAAAACAATGTTTTAATATGGGCATATGGCCATTGCCAAACAAAACCATAATACGGTCGGCGGCGGTGGGTTTTGTACGCAAAATATTATTAAATATGCGCAGGTTGCGGTTATACCACCAAACAGATAAACGGTCTGGGCCCTGCTGGCCGTCATCAATATCATTTAAAGGAACCGTATTAAAATCGGCGGCAAGGTAATGCCCGTGCATACGCTGCAGGGTTGCAGGTTCTGCCATAAGTAAAAAATTCTCCAGCATCGTCAGTGCAAGGTCGGCAGAATCGGAGTTATCGTAATACGCCTTATACTTTTTATTCCAGTACTTGTCTCTTACTGAATCGGCAGCAAGGCTGTGTTCCCATAAGGAATCAATCCACTTAAACTCATTGCTGTGCTGGCTGGAAAAAGGCCAGGTATCTGCTGCATAAATTTTTGTGTGTTTCATTTTTGCAGCCACCCTAAAGCCCACCTGAAATATTTCATTGCGGCCTAATTTATAAGTGTTGTTAAGGTATGCACTGTACAACGAATCAATCCACGGGCCATCGGTTGATTCTACATAAATACGTGTTGGTTTAAACTGCATAATAACAGTTGCCAGTTGCTCCAGCTCAGCCTGCCGCTCAGGAGATTTTACATTCACAAATTTTGAAGAGTCGGTTTTATGCCCGTCTAAATTAGGGTAGCCAAAATGAAAGGTGCCCAGCAGCAGCACTTTTACAGGTTTTGTATCGCCGTGCAGCAACACATTATCCGGCGCAAAAGATTTAATTTTTTTCCAGTTTACTTTTTGTGCGGTACCAAGCAAACAGATGCTGCAAAAAAAAACAGTCAGATTTTTATTAAGCATACAAATAAGTTTAGGCTGTAAAGGTGAAAAAATATACCGGTTATAAAATCGCACAATCTGCAAACGGCCTGTATATATCTGCAAAACAAAATGCCGCTGTTTGCAGATGAAAAAAGCCCAGTTGAAGACAAATGCTATGGCAAGCAGCAGCAAACTGTACATTTGCAGTATGCGGCTGCCGGCTTTACTGTTTACATACTGCGTATTTTTCTTTATGCACTTTTTTGGCCTAGCATGGCTGGGCTATGCTAATGCAGGCAATGCTTTTCCCTGGCATAAAATGTTTGGACCTTTTGATATTTCAATGTACATATACACTGTGCTAATTGTAATTATTACGCATTTTGCAACATGCCGCAGGTATTACTATGCAAGGCCACGGTATAAGTTTATACTTGCGCTGCTTGTTACGCTCATGTTTTTTATACTCTTCAGGTATGTGCTGGAAGAAATGCTGTACCCGGCCCTTATTGGCGAGGGCAATTACAATCCACAAACTTCTTTTAGATTTTATGTAGTTGACAATATTTATTTTGGTTTACTGAAAATGTTTTTTGGCGTTGCCATTTTTTTTGTGGACGAAGCTGTAAGGCAGCACAAGCAAAAAGCCGCCTTGCTGCAGCAAAATAAACAGGCTGAGCTTAACTTTTTGCAACTGCAAATGAATCCACATTTTTTATTTAACTCACTAAACAATATTTACTCGCTGGCACAAAGCCAGCACCCGCAAACGGCTGCGGCCATACTAAAACTTAGCGATATGATGCGCTACACTACCTATGGTATAAATACAGCAAATACTTTTGCCGATGAACTGCACTACACCCAAAACCTTACAGCACTGCACCAATTGCGCTGTGCTTACCCACTACAGGTAATAAACAATATAAGCCCCGAAGTTTTATCCCTCACATCAATGCCTTTTTTGCTGATACCATTAGTTGAAAATGCATTAAAACACGGTGACCTTTCTGATGCGGCAATGCCCTTGACCATAACTGCCACAAAAAATAATAATAATTTTGAACTGACTGTAAGTAACAAAAAAAGCCAGCAAAAAAATACTGCAGGCATTGGGCTAAAAAATTTAGAAAGGCGGCTGGAACTTACCTACCGACCCGGCACGTACAGTTACACCGCTATGAATGAGGAACAGCGTTTTACTATAAACATAAAAATTTGTTTACCCTAATATGTACAAATGCCTTGTAATTGATGATGAGCCGCTGGCACTCGATGTACTTGCTGCCTACATTAATAAAGTGGAGAACCTGCAACTGGTGGATGTTACCACAAACCCGGTTGAAGGGCTGCTGCGGGTGCAGGCTGGCGAAGTGAATCTTGTTTTTTTAGATATTGAAATGCCCGGTATTACCGGTATAGAATTTATGAAGCTTGCAGGCAGCAACTGTAAAATTATTATCACCACTGCATATCCTCAGTTTGCGTTGCAAGGCTATGAATACAATGTGGTGGATTATCTTTTAAAACCAATTTCGCTAAGCCGATTTACAAAAGCAATTGAAAAATTACCAGCATTGCAAACAGCTACCGCCAGCACACAGGCTGAATATATGTTTGTAAAAAGCGAATACAAACTAGTAAGAGTTGACTTTAGCAATATCGTTTATTTAGAAGCACTACGGGATTATGTAGCCATTATTACTGTTGATGGCAACAAAATACTAACGTTACAAAGCCTTGCTGCTTTTGACGCTGATTTACCGCATACAACTTTTGTACGTATTCATAAATCATATATCATCAACATTAGTAAAATAAACAGCATAGAAAAAAACAAGGTTGTAATCAACAATATCTGCCTGCCTGTGGGAGAAACTTACAGAGCGGCTTTTCAAAAAAAAATTACCGGCTTGCGTGAGATGTAAGGACGGGCTTACGGTGATGCTAAAAATACATTTTTAGTTAAACCATACGCAAAACAGTAACATGCTTTATTATTATACTGCAATAAATTACTTAACTTAACCGCTAAAACTCTATTTTATGAATCAGGAAATAATAAACCTGTACGATGAGTACACCCACAAACCACTTAGCCGCAGTGAATTTTTGAAAAAACTGGCTATGCTTACAGGTAGCACGGCAGCAGCTATGGCCATACTGCCTATGATAGAAGTAAACTATGCACATGCTGCCGTAACAACTGTAGCCGATTTGTTTACTGAAACTATTACTTACCCAGGCGTACCCAACCAAATGACTGCATACGTAGCAAGGCCGAAGGCAGACAAAAAATACCCTGCTGTAATTATCATTCATGAAAACAGGGGCTTAAATGCACATATAGAAGATGTGGCAAGGCGTGCCGCCAATGCCGGTTATTTGGCTATTGCGCCAAACGCATTGTCTGCTTTGGGTGATTTACCAGCTACTGAAGATGAAGCAAGAACAAAGTTTGGAGAATTAAAAGCAGAAAATAATCTGCAGAATTTTAAAAGTGTTTTTGACTATTTAAAAACACGGAAAGACTATAATGGAAAAACAGGCTGCGTGGGCTTTTGCTGGGGCGGTGCCATGAGCAATAACCTGGCGGTGAATGTTCCGGAGCTTAAAGCTGCCGTGGCTTTTTATGGCCGCCAGCCAGCGGCAGAAGATGTAAGTAAAATTAAAGCTGCTGTACAATTACATTATGGCGGGCTTGATGAAAGGGTAAATGCCGGCATACCAGCATACGAAGAAGCACTGAAGAAAAATAACATTGCTTACGAACTGTATAATTACGAAGGTGTAAACCATGCTTTTCATAATGACACGGCACCGGCACGTTATAATGAGGCTGCAGCCAAATTAGCATGGCAGCGCACACTTGATTTTTTTAACAAGCACTTGGCATGATGTAATTATTTTGCCTATGCCTCATTTTTATACAAGCAGGTAACACATTATTAAAAGTGCCCGTTTCTCTTTTGCATAAATGATACTTGACGCAGGTTTTAAATAACAATATGAAACATTTTTTTCAATTTTAATAATGAGTTTTTTTTCAACACTTTTTGGCTGTGGTCAAAACAAAAACAATAAAAGTAATAAAACTGCAGCCAGCCCAATAACAAAACCAGTTGAAAATATTACGGCTACCAAAGAGCAGTTTGAAAGGCGTGCAAAGTCGGAAGCATACTGCAAAGCAAAGAATATTCCAGTGTATCAAAACCCCAATGCACTTTTTGCAGATACTGATAACAAAGTAAAAATCAGAACAAAGGACGAAGTTGTTGACAGAGCATTGGCCCTGTGCTTTATTGGTTTAAAAAGCGAGGGGCTTGAAAAAAAACACTTAGACCAAATGGATCAAGATTTTGGTATGACAAACAAATTATCGCCAATTGAGAAAAAGTACATACAAGCGGATAAACCGACCGAGCAGCAGACCATAAATGCAAACTGGCGGTATGAAAGTTTACATGTTTTACTTTGGGCATTGGGATATATTGACAGTTTGAAGTATCCTGACCAAATGTGTAATGTAGCCGACGATGTTAAAATAATTTATCAGCTTAAAGAAAAAGGATTTAGAGAAAAAGCAACATTGAGATCAAAAAAAGAAATTCTTGACCAGGCAGATTTGATTTTAAGAATTAACTGGGCTTGTGTAAGTGCAAAATTAAAAAATGAAATTGCACCTGGTGGCGTTAGCAGCAGTGTTGTTGTTGAGCGGCATTATACACTTAACTGGCTGATAAGTTATATGAATCAAAATTGGGACGATGTTTCAACGGATACATAATAAAAAAGTGCTGCCAACAAACAGTTTTGTTTGCACCTGCCTCAGTTGCCCGTTTACAATAAAACACTGCATTGATGCTTATATTTGCCAGCCTAAAATAACTGCACTTGAAAAAAAGAGAGAATTATATTTCGTGGGATGAATATTTTATGGGAGTGGCTTTACTTAGCGCCTGCCGCAGCAAAGACCCAAACACACAAGTGGGTGCCTGCATTGTGAATGATAAAAATAAAATTGTGGGTGCCGGTTACAACGGTCTGCCTATTGGCTGCAGCGATGATGAATTTAATTGGGAGAAGCAAGGTGCTTTTTTAGATACCAAATACCCATACGTTTGCCATGCTGAATTAAACGCTATTTTAAATAACATTGGCATGGATTTAAAAGGCTGTAAAATTTACACCGCCCTTTTTCCCTGTAACGAATGCACAAAAGCCATTATACAGTCGGGCATTACGGAAGTTATTTTTTTGAGTGATAAATATGAAGGCTCAGATGTTTTTAAAGCATCTAAATTAATGCTTGATAAATCCGGTGTAAGTTACAGGAAGGTAGTAACAAAAATCAGCAGCCTGCTGCTGTCTTACAACGAAGCAGATGTATAGCTGTCAGGCTATCATTTTCACCACCATTTCTTTCATCAGCGATGCATCGGCGGTACCGCTGTCTCCTACCCCAACCGATTTTAAATTATAATGATGCAGCAACAGTAAAATTTTTTCTATCCCTTCATAACCATAATTACGCATGGTTTCCAGTGCATTTTTTACAGCGTTGGGGTTAAAGTAAAAATGGGGCTTTAAGGCAGCTTCGCTTTTATCGGGCATACCAAACACTGTGTACACTTTACTAAAGCTTGCATATAATGCCGGCAATACCATTTGTATAGGCGCAGCTTTCGGATTGCCTTCAAAATATTTAATAATGGTAATGGCTTTGGCCAAATCTTTTTTTGCAATGGCAGCCTGCAGTTCAAATACGTTATACTCTTTGCTTATACCAATATATTTTTCAATATCGTCTTCGGTAATTTGTTTGCCGCCTTTTAAGTTTACACTCAGCTTATCTATTTCGTTAGCCATACGGCTTAAGTCGTTGCCAATATGTTCTTCTAACAGCACGGCAGCTTTAGGAGTTATGGCATATTCTTTAGCAGCCACCATTTCTTTAATCCATTCCTGCAGCTTAAAATCTTTTATTTTTTCCGATGCAAAAATTTCGGCACTTTGTTTTAATGTTTTGTACAGCTTGGTGCGCTTGTCTAAATTTTTTGTTTTGTAAGATGCTACAAATATAGTGGTGGTCAGCGGGCTTTCCACATAGGCGTCCAGCTTTTCAATATCCTTCATGTGCTGTGCTTCTTTTAAAAGCACCACTTGCTTTTCGGCAAACATAGGGTAACGGCGGCAGGCATTTACCACGGCAGGCCAGTCTGCATCACGGCCATAAAAAACAGTAAGGTTAAAACCAGCTTCGTTTTCATTTAAAATATGGTGTTCTGCATAGTCCATTACCTGGTCAATGTAATAATCCTCTTCACCTTCCAGCCAGTACACCGGTTTAAATTTATTTTTCTTCCAGTCGCCTAATATTTTTTCAGCACTCATGCGCCAAAGATAAATCATTTTAAAAGCTGGCATAATTTTAGCGAAACAGCCTGCTGTATTGATTTATACACATATTAACACCGCCGTCAAATTATATTCTTTTTAACTAAACGAATGAATACATTTGCGGCAATAAAACTTAAAACCATGGCTTACGAAAATTTTCCATCAGCAGAAACGCCGCAACAGGCACCGCCGCCAAAGAAAAAAGACTGGCGCAACTTACTAACCGGGGGTTTATTGGTGGCACTGCTGGGCACTTGGGGGTATATCATTTATGATAAAAACCAAACTAAAGAAACCATTCAGCAAAAAGACACACAGCTTACTGCCAGCAACAGCGAAAGAGATGAGCTGCGTAAGGAACTGGATGATGCCACTATGCGATATGACGCTATTAAAACCAGCAGCGCAGATATGACGCACAGCAAAGACAGCGTTATTACTGCCCGTGACAGAGTGATTGCAGAAACTAAAGCAAAAATTGCGCAGATACTTGGTAATGCAAAAGCAACTAAAGATGAACTGGCACAAGCCAAAACTTTAATTGCTTCACTTAACAATGATATTACCAGTTATAAAACTACCATTGAAAAATTAGAAGGCGAGAAAATTGTTTTAATACAGGAAAAAGAAACTGTAACCAAAGAACGTGACGTAGCCCGTAAAGAAACTGATGATGCTAAAACTGTAATTAAAGAGAAAGAGGATATTATTGATGTTGGCTCTACTTTACATGCGTCTAATTTTTCTATTGCCGGCATCAATGAAAGACGGAGCGGTAAAGAGAAATCAACCACTACGGCAAAAAAAGTTGACAAATTGCGTATTTCATTTGACCTTGATGAAAACCGTATAACACAAAGCGGCCCTAAATCAATTTATATTTGTATTACCGACCCTAAAGGCAAACCCGTAACCGTAGAAGCCTTGGGCAGCGGTATTTTCACCACAAGAGATGGCCAGGAAAAACCCTTTACCCAAAAAGTGGAAATTAATTATACACAGGGCCAGCGCCAAACTTTAAGTGTTGACTGGAAACAAAACAGCGACTTTGAAACAGGTGATTATAAAATTGAAGTGTATAATAATGGTTTTAAAATTGGTGAAGGCGTACGCAACTTTAAAAAAGGCGGCCTTTTCGGATAACTTTTTCTAACCCTCGAGATAAGCGAAAGGCGGTACCGGTAAAATGGTGCCGCTTTTTTATTGCGGCATTATTAAAAGAAAGTTAATGTGAAGCAGTTGTTGCCCTGTAAACTTACTATACCGTTACCAGGTTATCGGCGAGTCTGGCGGGCCAATATTAAACTCTCCCCTGTCCTCAGACATATCAGTTACGCCGGGAATTTTTCGTACTTTTTTTATAACAGCATCGTCTGCAACACCAATAATACACCCTATATCTTTGAGCACTTGTTCAATCTTAAAACCAGAAGCTGTCATTTCTTTCTTAACAGTATTTACTGGCCGTTCACCCGAAAGGGTTATTATCCATTTTTTATCTGCAGCCATTTTTTTTCTTTTAAATAAAGTACCCGCTGCATTTGCAGCAACGGGTACTATGAAGGTAACAATTTTAAATTTGCGGCGCCTGCACTAAACCTGCCCCAACCCTTGTACGTGGAAAAGGTAAAGGCCGTGTAGTGGCTATTAATTTTCTCCAAAGGTTTATGCCTCTTAAGTTAGGACTGGTTTGGGCCCACAAAGCGGCACAACCTGCAACATGCGGTGTTGCCATACTGGTGCCGCTTATTGTGTTATAACGCTGCGGCATTGGCCATGAAGAAAATACACCAACACCCGGTGCAGCAATTTCAACCTTACCCATACTTGAAAAATTAGCTGGTGTAAGGTTTTGGTTAAGTGCAGCAACCGACATAATAGTAGGCGAATTGGCGGGAGCGCCGGTTGGGCCGCCACTATTACCTGCAGCTGCAATAATTAAGCAACCATTATTTAACGCTGCCTGTCCTGCTGCGGTATACGCTGCCTGTACTGGAGTTGATGCACCCAGAGACATGGAAATTACCTGACAACGGTTTGCTATTGCCCAGTTCATCCCTGCAAGTACCGTTGCTGTTGAACCTGAGCCAGCATTGCTTAATACCTTACCAGCAAAAATATTTGCACGCCATCCTACGCCATAGCGCTGAATAATTCCGGGAGGTGTTTTTGTACCACAAGCCGTACCAATGCAATGTGTGCCGTGTCCGTTACCATCCATTACAGTTTGCCCCGCAATAAATGACCTTGAAACAACCGGCCTGCCAATAAAGTCAGGATGAGTGAGATACATACCCGTATCCAGTACAGCCACTTTAATACCTGCACCACTTCGTGGGCTTGTGGGCACCCTGCATGCTCTAAGCCCCCAGGTATTACCAAGC
>JAGVCC010000163.1 GCA_020059395.1 Chitinophagales bacterium
AATTCCTGCTTTACCAATTTTGGTTTTTCTTCGGCATAGCGCTCTTTAAGGGTACGCAGCATTTTATTGTATTCTTCCTCTTCTCTTTCTCTCATACCATCTGTTGGGTTATTGCCACCATAGTTTTTATAATCGTTTATCATGTACGATGTTTGGTTTAATGCATCCCGTATGTTTCTGTTTTTACTTATGCCTTTGTAGGTAGTGGTCCTGCTTACAGTAAGCGTATTTAAGTCGGCATTTAATGTAGCATTAATTTCATACAGTGCGGTGTTTTGGTCTGCTGCAGCATCGGGCAATTTTACAGGTTGTATGCTTTGGTTGCCGGTTTTTTTTTCCGGCTCCTGTATTACATAACCTTCGCTGCCCAGCAAACTTTCTACCAATTCTCCGGGGTTGCTGTGATCAGTAAAATTGTAAAAGTAATCTTTGCCCACTCTGGTTACATAACGTATTTCATTGTCAAACAAAACATCTTTTAGTTCTCCAATAGAGTTGGATACTGTTATGATTAAGTCAGACTTGATATCCCTTTGAAAAAGTAATGAGCCAAACAGGTAAGCAGCAGATTGGTCGCTTAAATAACTATCTCTGAAAACCACCATATTTCGCAAACGGTAATACACATTTTTAATGTATTCTTTTTCGGTCCAGTCTTTAGCGCCTAATTTTTTTAAATCGTTCCATATTGAGTTTACATAAGCTTGTGTTGTAGCGCCGCCTAAGGCATAGTCTCCTGTTTTTGCATAATCATCCCAGGCTCTTTTTGCCAGTTCTTCTTTTGTAAAACCACTTTTAATTTCGCCTTTGGCACCAATTAAAATACCTTTCACATCTTCTTTATTGGCGTATATCACCTGAAATTTTGTAAAAGGCTGGTTGCGGTATGAGTTTACAAAATTGATATCCTTTTCAGTGGGCCTGTCGTTATCTGTAAATACATATCTGAAAAATTCGCTGTTGGCAGCTGTTTCTTTTTTAAATGACGGGGCCCCGTTTTTGCTCATTGCTTTAAAGTAAGATTTCTCGTCTGTTTCAATTGCAATTTGATTAAACAGTATGGGGTATTTTTTTGAGCACAATTCGTATTGAGGAGAAAACTGCACTACGCCATTGCCGCTTACATCCAGCTTGCTTTTAGTAATAGTTACATACTCCAGCACATCGCCGGGTTCTAAATCTGGTATGGCCACTTTATAATACCTGTTACGGGCACCCACTTCCTGGTCGAAAAAACTTTTGAAAAATTCAGGTACGTCGCTGCTGCTTTCCATACGTACAGCATCAGATAAATTTACGTTTGATGTACCACCGTTATTTTTATACACTTTGGCACTAAAGCCATCTTCTTTGTCGCTGTAGCGAAAATAAAATTGAGTAAATGCATTCACCGCATTTTTATCATTCAGCTTTATTTTAAAGCGAATATTTTCGTAAAAAAGCAAACTTCTTTCACCTCTTGTTAAAAAACCGGCTTTAGATTTTTTATCAATACTCAACTCTCGTTTAAAACCAATTATAACAGCCGATTCTTTCAAATATTTATCAGGTGTTGTGTTAGATGCAAATTGAGGTGCTGATTGCTGCCACAGTGGAGCTGCATTTTTTTCTATTACGTCTAAAAAATCTTCATCAATAATATTTTGTGCATTACCAAATGCTGCAAAAAATAATAGTGGAGATATCAGGAGCAGTATCTTTTTCATCTGAAATATTTTAGCTGAAATTATTTTTGTGTAATTGTTATAAAGTATTTGCTGAATTCCTTAACTGACTCAAGGAATTTCTTCCATTCTTCAAATTCAGTTTTCTTAATAACACTGTTTTTAATGGCCAGCGATTTTTTTAAAATAATTTTGTTGTTTGTAATAACGTATTCGCCTTTAAATTCATAACCGTCTTTTTTAATTTCAAGATTTTCCGGCTTATCAGTAAACTGTTTATTTGCCGGAAGGGACAGTGAGATTTCATCTTCAAACTTTATTACATCATCAAGATCATAACCTTCAATACGTTTTTCGTCGGGCACAAAACGGTCCAGTGTTTTTGGGAAAAAATCGATACCCACATATTTATCCCCGCTGATGGTGTTAACGCTGTTGGTTAAGTCAATATCACCTTCAATGCTTACCTGCAGGTCACGGTTTTTAAGGTCGCTGGTTTTTACATTTGTTGCAATAAGGTTATCGTTGCCAAATTCTAAAAAGTCATTTAAATATTCCTCCTGGCTGGTGGTGGGCAGTTCTTGATATGCCTGATGAAAATCGGTACGCTGGTTACCGGTTAGCAGCACTTTTACTTTGCCTTTAAGGGTTTCATTATCTAAAGTAAAGTCTGCTTTTGTAAAAATTCTATTTTCTTCGGCAGTGGTGGCAGGTACGGCTACTATTTGAAATTTATCACCATCGGCAATCATTACTTCTTTACCCTGAATGCGAAAAGCATTTTCGCCAAAGGGTACATATTTTTCGGTGCCGTCTAAAAAAAATGTTTTATTGTCGAAATACAATGTTGAGATGGCATGATTATTTACGCATAATGCCGGCAGCTGTTGGGAGTATGGCAGCGCCCTAGTTCCTATCCAGGTAAAATGCGCATTATAACCTGATATTTTCAGCATTTCGGTTAACAGGTTGGCCATGCCTTTGCAATCGCCATATTTTTTTGTCAGCACATCCTGTACGGATGATGGGATGTAGCCGGAGTAACCATCTTCGTAAGCTATATAACGGATATTATCCTGCACCCAGTAATAAATGGCTTTTATTTTATCAAGGTCTTTTGTTTTGCCTTCAGTAATTTTTGTAACGGTGGCTTTCAATTTGTCTTTATCGTTTCCAGCCATCAGATACAAACGGTTGTTCCATGCATAAACATCGTCCACCTTATCAAAGCCTTTTAGGGTTTCGCCTTTGTTTTCAAAAGATTTTATTTGCACCACAATATGAGGGTCTGTTGTTGCCCTGCCTATGCGGCGGTATTCATTTTTATATGCAGGCAGTTCATTGGCAATAAATACATAGTTGGTATAGCCGCCTTTTTTTGTTTCTTTTACTTCCACTTTAAAGCCATCAAAATTCATACGTTTAAAATCAACAGTAAGCCATTCGGGCACTTTAAACTCAATTACTCTTTCTTTAGTGGGATAGGGGGTATGAAAGAAAAGGCGGGTAAGGTATTTACCATCACCATAAATCTTTTTAACCGTAACTCTTTCGGCTGTTCCCACATCACTAAAGCGCAGGCCATAAAACTGTACACGGCTGTCATCAAAAAATATATCATCGCCGGTAACACTGCGGTCGTATCCGCCTTTTTCCAGTGTTATATATTTGCTGCCATAGTACATGGCCCTTTTAAAATTTTTAAGCTCTATAAACTTATTGTAAAACTCAGGGTGTACAGTATTGGTGTATTTTTTAAGGCCCATGTATTCATACTCGCTGTTTTCTTCTACTGTAACTACTTTATCTCCCAAAGCATTTTTGCCTTTGTCAAACGTAAAAAACTGGTAGCTTGATTTAAGCATAACATCATCATCTTTATACTTTTTGCTGTATCTCACAGCCAGGCCTTCGTCTGGGCTGTTTACCTGAGCCTGAGCTGGATTAACGGCACACCATAGCAGCATGGCAACAGTTATACAGGCATACAGCCTGCACTTTTTGAACATGTTAGTCATAAAAATATTTAAGCGTAATGGAAACAATGTGGTTTAAAGGGGTTACAACTGTTTAACAGATTTGTTATACTAACGTAATATCTGTATTTCAATTGTAACAAATATAAAAAAAAGCCCAATGAAATCATTGGGGCTGTGGTATTATTAATTAGTGTTGTTTATACGCTGAAAGCCGTGTCAACAATTTGGGCTTGTTCTTTAGCATGTATTTTTGAATAGCCGCTTGCAGTGGCTGCACTTGCCTGGCGGCTGATGATGTACAGGTTGATGTTTTTTACATTCATTCGTAAGAAGCTGGCCGCACCCATATTCAGTGGCTCTTCCTGTACCCAATACCAAATGGCCTTGCTGTATTTAGCGTGCAATGCATCCAGCTGTTTTTGAGGCAGCGGATATATTTGCTCCAGCCTTATTACCGCCACATCGTTACGGTTATCTTTTTGTTTTTTATCTGCCAGTTCAAAATATATTTTACCGCTGCATAATAATACCTTGGTTACAGCGCCGGCATCTTCAATCCAACTATCATCAATTACTTCTTTAAAGCCGCCGCTTGTAAATTCGCTCATGCTGCTATAAGATGCTGGCAAACGCAGGTTAGCTTTCGGCGAAAAATTAATAAGTGGTTTTCTAAACGGCCATGCCAGTTGTCTGCGCAGCATGTGAAAGAAGTTAGCCGCAGTAGTAATGTTGGTAACAATAATGTTAAGCTCGGCACACATTTGTAAAAATCGCTCCATACGGGCACTGCTGTGTTCGGGCCCCTGGCCTTCGTAGCCATGTGGCAGTAACATTACCAGGCCGTTCATGCGCTGCCATTTTGTTTCGGCTCCGGTTATAAACTGGTCAATAATTATTTGTGCACCATTGCAAAAATCACCAAACTGTGCTTCCCATAAAACCAGTGCATTGGGGTTGGCCATGGCATAACCATATTCAAAACCTAAAACTGCGTATTCGCTTAATAATGAGTTATAAATTCTAAAAGGATGTTGTTCGGCAGTTAAATGATTTAATCTGTTATGGCCTTTGTTGGTAGTTTCATCATAAATAACTGCGTGGCGATGGCTAAAAGTGCCACGTTTTACATCCTGACCGCTCATGCGTACATCTTTACCTTCGGCTAATAAACTGCCGTATGCCATCAGTTCTGCCGTTGCCCAATCAACTTTCTTTTCATCTGCAAAAAGTTTTAGTTTATCCTGTATCAGCTTTTCCACTTTACGCAGTGGTTTAAAGCCTTCGGGCCATTTCATTAAACCATTATACACTTTTGTAAACTGGTCTTCAGTAACAGCTGTAATGGGTGATGCATCAAAATCCTCTGCAGTAGCTTTTCTTAAACTCTTCCACACAAGCTCAGGCTGCTGGTAAGTATATGGCAGTGGGTTTTGTTTTACTTCATCCAAACGCTCCTGTAAATCGGCCAAAAACTGTTGCTCCATTTCTTTGGCAAGGGTTTTAGCATCGGTTTCGCCATTTTCCATCAGGTATTGTGTATATACTTCCCGTGGATTTAAATGTTTATCTATAATGGCGTACAGCTGTGGTTGCGTAAACTTGGGTTCATCACCTTCATTATGTCCATGACGGCGGTAGCACACCATGTCAATAAAAATATCGCTGTTAAACTCCTGACGGTACAGTGTTGCAATTTCTGCTGCTTTCACCACAGCTTCGGCATCATCGCCATTAACATGCAATACGGGAGCCTGCACCATTGCTGCAACAGATGTGCAGTAGTCGGCAGTACGGGCATCATCAAAATCTGTTGTAAAACCAATTTGGTTGTTAATTACAAAGTGAATGGTGCCACCTGTGTAGTAACCGGGCAGTCCGCTCATTTGCAACACTTCATATACAATGCCCTGGCCTGCTACAGCAGCATCGCCATGTATGAGTATGGGTAAAATTTTATCGTAATCGCTTTTATACAATATATCAGCCTTGCTTCTGGCAAAACCAATCACAATGGGGTCTACTGTTTCCAGGTGAGAGGGATTGGGAGCAAGCTTTAAATTCATTGTTTTACCATGAGCAGTTTGCACATTACTGCTATATCCTAAGTGATATTTAACATCGCCGCTGCCCATTGTGGTATCAGGTGTGCTGGTGCCTTCAAATTCGCTAAAAATTTGCTCGTATGTTTTGCCCATTACGTTTGCTAAAACATTTAAGCGGCCACGGTGTGCCATACCAATCACCACTTCTTCCACATTATTATCGGCGGCAGTGGTAATAATTGTATCAAGGGCCGCAATAGTGGTTTCTCCACCTTCAAGGCTAAATCTTTTTTGGCCAATATATTTTGTGTGCAAAAACTTTTCAAACATTACACCTTCGTTCAGTTTTTGCAAAATGCGTTTCTTTTTTTCCAATGCCACCGGCTGCAGCATTATTTTTTCTACGGCATTGGTTAGCCAGTCAACCTTTTTTTGGTTGCTGATGTATTTAAACTCAATACCCAAATGGCCGGTGTAGCATTTTTCTAAATGGGCAATAATGTTGCGCAGGGTAGTGGGACCAAGGCCAATAAGGCTGCCTGCATTAAAAGTTTTATCAAGGTCTGCTGCTGTAAAGCCATAAAACTCCAGTTCAATATTAGCACCTCGGTCTTTACGTTTGCGTACAGGGTTGGTATCGGCCAGTAAATGACCTTTATTACGATACCCTAAAATCATACGATACACACGTATTTCACTCATCCAGTTGTGAGTGGTGAGTTGTGAGCCGTGAGTAGTTTCTTTAGATGGCTGACCATTGCCGTTTTCCTGTTGCTTATTGCCTACCGCAAAGTCAAATCCTTCAAAAAATTTCTTCAACTCCGGGTCAACACTGTTGGGGTCTTTTACAAAATCGTTGTATAAACCTTCTATGTACTGCGGATGAGAGCTGGTGATGTACTGGAAATCCTTCATAAAAAAGTATAGTAAATTTTTGGGTAACCGGCTGCATGGCATTGTTCAGTTTCGTTGGTAAAGCAAATCCCGATTTTATTTCAGGAACTCTTATACTACAAACCATTATTGAGCAATTTTACCGGCAGTAATTTTAACCGGCAGCAAATATCGTTTAATTAAACAGTTTTTCCAGCGCTGTTTGTAAGCATTTTTTGTAAAAACATGCTTATTAAGGCACTAATTAAAACATAAGCAGAAAAATAATAAAAACCTGGCTCTAAAAATGCCTTGGTATGCTCCATTGCTCTTGCACCTAAAAATGCCACAAAAATGCTGATGGCAAACACATCTGCCATGGCCCATTTGCTTACAGCGCTAACAAATTTATAAGCTTTATAAGATGGATTTGGGCTTAACAGCAAGTAGAATATAAGTATAGATTTTACAACCGGTACCAATATGCCAAATAAAAAAATGAGTAAAAAAGGCCAATAATTGCCGCTTTCCCAAAGTGTTTGCAGTGTGGCCAGCACACTTCTTTTTTCATTAAACAGGTTAAAGTCTACAATAAAGTGTGTGCTTACATCAATGTGCAGCATATCTTTACCCCAGCCAAAACCCAGTAAAATCAATGAAATAATGTGTGCGGACAGCAATAAATACCTGCTCATACCTGCTTTTTGATGTTTAAATTAGGTAAATATCCACATGGCACAAAAATTATTGCTGACTGATTAGTTATTATTGATTGTTTACCCTTATCTTTGCAGCCCAAAATTTAGATGTAATGGCAAATCACTCAGCTACCAAAAAAGATGTACGTCAAAGCCGCAAGCGTAACGAACGTAACCGTTATTATGGCAAAACAACCCGTAACGCAATTCGTGATATTAAGGCAATTGATGAGAAAAAAGCCGCTGGCGACAAATTGCCTGAAGTAGCAGCAATGATTGATAAGCTGGCAAAACGTGGCACCATCCACAAAAATAAAGCTGCTAACTTAAAAAGCAAGCTGGCTAAAAGAATTAACGCACTGGCTAAGTAAGCCTTAACTTTTTATATTTAAAAGGCCTGTCATTTTATAATG
>JAGVCC010000265.1 GCA_020059395.1 Chitinophagales bacterium
ATTACTACAGGTGTATTTTTTAAAAATTGATATTTCTCACAGTAAATTTCGTCGATAGCTTCATCGAAAAACAGTAAAAATACCAAACTAATAAATAGCGTTTTTCGTTTGTTGTAGTACTTTTATTACTTCATTTAGCAGTTTATTATTACTAAATGAGGTTTTAATCTCAACCCACAAGAAATGAAAACGACTTTTAAGTTACATACATATGCCATTTTTAAAAGTGGCAACAATGTAGTTCAACCTTCCCCTTTTTACCGGCTGGTTATGGTTGCGGCAGCAACGTTACTGTTAAACACTGCGGCTTTATGCCAGGTGTCGGGTTTCATATTCAGAGATTTTAATAATAATGGAATTAAAGAAAATACGGCTTCCTACAATGAGCCTTCTGTGCCGGGCATTACTGTTAGAGCCACATTAGTGGGTGGCTCACATTTTAACACCACTACAAATGCACTGGGTGCTTACAGTTTTAGCGCTGCTCAAATTCCGGCAGGTACTAAAGCCCGAATTGAGTTTACCGGATTGGAGACAGGCGACTACAGCAGTGCAAGCGGATTAAACAATGGCGGTAACGTACAATTTAAAACTGGACCCAATAACGCCGTAAATTTTGCCGTAAATGCGCCAGACGATTACTGGAATAATACAGCAATGCCCAACCCGGCGCTTTTTGCCATAAACAGCAGAAGGGGTAATACCAGCAGTTTTTACAGCGGACAATACACATTGGTGCAATTAAGCAATAACACAATAGGCCCCTCAAACCCAGCTGATCAAAATACAGTAACTGCTGATACTTCTAAAAGAATTGCTTACCACTACCAAACCGGCAGTATATATGGCTTGGCAGTACAAAGCAAACAGGAACGCCTGTTTGCTGCGGCCATTTTAAAAAGAGCCAGTGGCTTTGGCCCCCGTGGTGCTGGTGGTATTTATATCATGGGCAAATCTGGTGCCACATGGGCATCAGCAGCAAGTTTTACATTGCAGGGTGTAGTACCTTCAAATGGTGGTGCTGCATTAGATTTTGGGTCGGTAACAAGGGTTACAAGCCCTGCGTCTAACGACAATTATATTTCCGATAATCCTACCTGGTCTGTATCAGGCGGTAGCGATGCCAGAGATATTGATGCTTTTGCAAAAGCCAGCACTATATCTTATGGAGATATTGAGGCAGACCCTGCCAGCGATAAGATTTACATGATTAACCTTCATCAAAAAAGATTGATAGTATTTAATGCCACAGCCACTACGGCCGCACTTAACAGTGCTTCGCCTGCAGCTCTGGCTCCACTTACAACTGCATACGATATTACTGCATTGCCGGGCTGCCCTGCTCCCACAGGCGGCGCCTCCAATTCAATACGCCCATTTGCCATTAAAATTTATAAAGGGAGGGGTTATATTGGTATGGTTAGCGATGCAATGGGCACGCAAAACAGGGCGCATTTAATGGGTTATATTCTGCAGTTTGACCCCAATAATATTGCTGCCGGTTTTACTACTTCTGTAACTATAAATTTTAATAATTACAGAGATATGTGGAATGGCAGGTATTGGAGGCCGTGGGTAAATACATGGGCACAAACCGGTGGTACTTTAACAACCGGCCCCGGGCAATATCCTCAGCCAATAATATCGGGTATTGAATTTAATGAAGACGGCAGCATGGATATTGGTATAAGAGACCGTTGGGGAGATCAGGGTGCAGTTTTTGAATTTATACCTGCACCCGGAGCTACGGCACATTTGCAAACAGGTGTTATGGGAGATTTACTGCATGCCTGCAAAACAGCATCAGGCTGGGCAGTAGAAGGCACAGCGGGCAGTTGCAACCAACCAGTTGGGAACCTTAATGCGAATACAACAATTAACGAATTTGGTTATGGTTACAGTTACGGTAACACTGGCAGGGAGTGGTACGCCGACAGATCTGGTGACGGTATTCCGGAAAGTAATGAAGGTGGACTGGCCAAATTAATGGGCACAGGCAACATTGTATCTGTTGTGTATGACCCAATGGAGGCAGGAGAAACTGTAGGGTCTAATTACTGGAGCACACAAGGCATTCAATGGAATACAGTTGCAACAGGCGCTAAACATCATATTGCACGGATACAAGGAGAAAACTCAAACAGTATGGATAAAGCCAATGGCATGGGCGACCTAGAGTTTATTACCCAGCTGCAACCTATACAAATTGGCAACCGTATTTGGCATGACACCAATGCTGACGGCATACAGGATGCTGGTGAAGACGCACCCGTTGTGCCGGCAGGCACCACCGTTATTTTACAAAGCCCCGGTTTGGATGGCGTGTACAATACTGCCGACGACCAAAGCTGGACAACCACAACTGATGCTAACGGCAACTATTTTTTTAGCACACTAAGCAGTGCAGATAACAGAAAGCCTGCAAGCTGGACGGCAGTAGGCAATATAATATTACCGGGGTATAATTACAGAATTAAGGTAGCCATTCCTGCCGGGTATAATGTTACCACTATTGATGCCAGCAGTAATACCATTGATGCTATTGACAACGATGCTTATGTAAGGGTTGAGAGCAGTATTACTTATGCAGCTGTAGATTTTAATACGGGCAATACCAACCATAATTTTGATATTGGATTTATGAACCTTACCATTTTGCCTGCGGATAAATTGGAGCTTAGTGCACAAAAGCAGCAAAACAAAGTGGTATTAAACTGGGTTACCAGCAACGAAAACAACAGCAGCCACTTTGTTGCAGAACGCAGCACAGATGGTATACACTTTACAATTGCAGGCGAAAACATACAGGCAGGCGGCACTACAACTTCATTAGTAAATTATGCACTAACAGATAACACTGCTGCCGCATTTTCTGCCGAATTAGTGTATTACAGAATTAAACTGTTTGATAAATCAGGCAATTACAAATACAGTAACATTGCCACTATAAAAAATGAAATGGCTGAAATAAAAGTATGGCCTAATCCTTTTACAGAAACCGTTTATGCAGGCTATTACAGCAAAAGCCGGGCAGCTGTAACTATTACTTTAACTGACAATACGGGCCGTATAATAAAAACAGTACAACAACAAGCCACAGTTGGTCAACAGTATTTTGCTATAAATGGGTTGGCTATGTTGCCACAAGGCATCTACATTATAACAGTTACGGATGATACTGCCCACACAAAAAAATCTTACAAGCTAAAGAAGGAGTAAAAGCAGGAGATGTAGATTTACATGCTACAACTTACAGTAAAATATTTTTATAAAATAAATGCCGGTTAATAACCGGCATTTATTTTATCCCTTAAGTTTTGTTACCAGCGCCACATATTCACTCATGGCTTCATCTTTTGTTTTACCTTTTAAACTTTCCCATGCTTCATATTTTGCTTTACCAACAAAGTCAAACATATTTGATGGTGGTTCTGTATTCACATCCCCCTCTGTACCCTGTTTATAAAGAGAGTAAAGTTGAAGCAGCGTTTCATTATCGGGTTTGGCGGGCAGTTGTTTACTTTCTGCCGCAGCTTTTTCAAATTGTTCTTTCAGTTCCATGTTTAGTTTTTTTTACGAAGCTAAATTATTTTAAGAAACCTGTTTGTCAAAACTTTCAGTTGCGGTTATTTTAACTCCAGCACCACCACACTTTGCGCAGGCAAATCAACCACCAGTTCCTCTCCTGCTTTTTTTGCCCCTGCAAATGCAGCAATTTTTACTGCATCTGGTTTTTCAAAACTGTTTATATCTGTTAATTTTTGGGATGTAAGAATTTGTCCGGTTACCGTTTTAAATTTTATGCCGGGTATTTGTGTTTTTAAAG
>JAGVCC010000469.1 GCA_020059395.1 Chitinophagales bacterium
TCGGGTGTTTCTTCTTTTTTGCCAAATAAATTAAACAGCATATAATATTTTATGCTGCAAATTACTGAAACAAAATAGTTGCCAACCAATCCGCACCTGTTTTGTTTTATCTTTACCACAGTAAGTACTTATGGCAAAAGCAAAAAAAAGTTTACCAGCACAGGTAATTAATAACGATTTAATAGAGATAACTGGTGCAAGAGAGCACAATCTGAAAAACATTGATATTTCAGTTCCTAAAAATAAACTGGTGGTGTTTACAGGCGTAAGTGGCAGCGGTAAATCATCGCTTGCGTTTGATACTATTTATAATGAAGGGCAGCGCCGCTACATGGAAAGTTTTAGTGCTTATGCCCGCCAGTTTGTGGGAGATATGGAACGGCCCGATGTAGATAAAATTACCGGCCTAAGCCCCGTAATTTCTATTGAACAAAAAACCACCAATAAAAACCCACGCAGTACAGTAGGCACGGTTACAGAAATTTATGATTTTCTGCGTTTGCTGTATGCAAGGGTGGGAGAGGCGTACAGTTACAACACCGGTAAAAAAATGGTTAAGTTCAGCGAAGAAGAAATTGTAACATCCATTTGTAACCGTTTTGCCAATAAAAAAATAAACCTGCTGGCACCATTGGTACGTGGCCGTAAAGGGCATTACCGGGAGCTGTTTGAAGAAGTGCGTAAGAAAGGTTATTTAAAAGTAAGGGTAGATGGAGAGATAAAAGACCTGGTGCCAAAAATGCAGGTGGACCGTTATAAAATACATGATATAGAACTGGTGGTGGACCGTATGCCGGTGAATGACGATATGAAACTAAGGCTGAGCCAAAGTGTGCAAAAAACATTACAGCTTGGTAAAGACTTAATGTTTGTAGCTCCGATGGAAGAAGAAAAAGAAAGTACAAAAAATAAAAAATCATCAAAAGCTTCAAGCAATGAAGGAATGTTTGAAGAAACAGAAACTTCGCAACTCCCCCCTTCGGGGGGCGGGGGGGCTTTATTTAGCAAACAGCTAATGTGCGAAGACACGGGCATCAGTTATGAAGAGCCATCACCCAATGCATTTTCGTTTAACAGCCCTTATGGTGCCTGCCCCACCTGCAAAGGTTTGGGTAATGTATATACTATAAGTATGGAGGAAGTGCTGCCCGATAAAAAGCTGAGTGTAAAAGCCGGCGCTATTGTGCCATTGGGCGAAGAAAGAGATGCCAGTGTGTACCGGCAGGTGGAAGCGTTTGCAAAAAAATATAAAATTAATTTAGATAAACCTGTAAAAGATTTACCGCCGGCACAATTGGATTTGCTGTTGTTTGGCGACCAGGAAATTAACCCTGCACTTGAAATGGATTTGAGTGATGAAACAGTGCCGCAGGAATACACAGGCAGTTACGAAGGGATTATACCAATGCTTAAAAGATGGTTTTCATCTCCCAACAGTAATGATGGATTAAGAGAGTGGGTAGAAAAATTTACAGAACTGAAGGTGTGCGGTACCTGTAATGGTGCAAGGCTGCGTAAAGAAAGCCTTTGGTTTAAAATTGTTGACCGCAATATTGCCCAGCTGGGTGATATGAATTTAGATAACCTGGCGGCATGGTTTGATGGTATTGAACTGCGGCTTGATAAAAAACAAAACGCCATTGCAAAAGATATTTTAAAAGAGATTAGGGAACGTTTACAGTTTTTGTTAGATGTTGGGCTTACTTATTTAACCATTAACCGCCCCAGCAAAACACTCAGTGGTGGTGAAAGCCAGCGCATACGATTGGCAACGCAAATTGGCAGCCAGTTGCAGGGCATTACATATGTGCTGGATGAGCCCAGCATTGGTTTGCACCAAAGAGATAATCACCGGTTGATAACAGCGCTGCAAAACCTGAGAGATATTGGCAACAGTGTTTTAGTGGTGGAGCATGATAAAGATATTATGATGGCTAGTGATTACCTGGTGGATATTGGCCCAAAGGCCGGTAAACACGGCGGGCAAATTGTAGCAGCAGGCACACCGGAGGAAGTATTAAAATCAAAAAGTGAAACGGCACAATATTTAAGCGGCAAAAAAAATATTGCAGTGCCCAAAGAAAGAAGAAAAGGAAACGGAAAGTTGATAGAATTAATTGGGGTAACCGGAAATAACCTGCAAAATGTGAGTGTAAAATTTCCATTGGGTAAATTGATTTTGGTTACGGGTGTAAGCGGCAGTGGAAAATCAACTTTAATAAATGAAACACTGTACCCGCTGCTGAATAAATTTTGCTACAACAGCAAAGCCAACCCCATGCCGTATAAAAAAATTACGGGCATGGAGAATATTGATAAGGTTATTGAAATTGACCAAAGCCCCATTGGCCGTACGCCACGCAGCAACCCTGCAACATACTGCGGTTTTTTTACAGATATACGCACCTTATTTGCTGCAGTGCCCGAAGCAAAAATAAGAGGATACAATGCAGGCCGTTTTAGTTTTAATGTAAAAACAGGCAGATGCGATGTGTGTGAAGGTGGCGGCATGAGAGTGATTGAAATGAATTTTTTGCCCGACGTATATGTGCATTGCGAAAAATGCAACGGCAGACGATATAACAGGGAAACTTTAGAAATCCGTTACAAAGGAAAAAGCATCAGCGATGTGCTGGATATGACTGTTGATGAAGCGGTAGAGTTTTTTCAGGCGGTGCCTTACATTTTTCGTAAAATAAAAGTGCTGCAGGAAGTAGGGTTGGGTTACATTACATTGGGCCAAAGCGCTGTAACACTTAGCGGTGGCGAAGCCCAGCGTGTAAAATTGAGCACAGAACTTGGTAAAAAAGATACGGGCAAAACATTTTATATTTTAGATGAACCCACTACTGGTTTACACTTTCAGGATATACAGCATTTGCTGGATGTTTTGACTAAACTGGTTGACAGAGGCAACAGTGTTTTAGTAATTGAACATAATATGGATGTAATAAAAGTAGCTGACCATATTATTGATATTGGCCCCGAGGGTGGCGATGGCGGCGGTAAAGTATTATTTGAAGGCACACCGGAAGGATTGGTAAAAGTAAAAGAAAGTTTTACAGGAAAATTTTTATTGCCAGAATTAAGATAGTGGTTGATTAAGAGGATTAATTTATTTTACTTTCATCAGAATATAATTTATTATTCTGCTTTTCCAAAGCTGCTGTAATCACCATAGCCAGTATCCTGCAACCATAATATTCTTGTACCTTTAATGCAGGAAAAAAAAGCGTTGTATGTTTTTGCCTTTTTTTCAATTTCAGAAAAATGTACCTGCCAGTTACTCAACAACGACCAGGTGCCTGTTGCTTTTGCGCTTTGAAATTTAATATTGCCCACAAAACCACTGGCTACACCTAAATCCCATTTGTAAGTATTGTCTGAAGCAAATAAAAAACTTTCGTTAGAAGCATGTGTATCTGCACCGGCACTTGCACCTGTATAAGCATTAACATATTGCGTAATGCCGGTAAAATTGGTGGTCCACTTACCAATAAGATCCGATGCACCAACAGCAAATTTGTTATAGTTTGCCATGGCAGCCATTTTATCCCAGCCAGCAGCAGTGGCTTCATTGGTGTAAGCGCCAAATTCCTGTTCGAAAACATTTTTATTTGCGGATATAAATTCTAAAAATTTTCCACCACCACCACTAAAGTTTTTTTTGAATAATACCACGTGTACTGTTTTGCCGGTTGCATTTTCCATCATATCGGCTTCTGCAAACTCAATTGATTGCCAGCTTTGCAGTGGTTTAAATTCAAAGTTGCTGGCCGAACTGTATCTTGGCGCAACTAATACATTCCATGCATTTTTTAAACCATCGAGTAATACACTATTGTATTCATCTGCTTTTTTATTGGGATAATGTATCAGCACTTTTATATTCCCTTTTGTTGTTTCCACCCAATCTTCCTGTACAACACTTGTAAACCCATCATCAAAATTTGTTGTGTTAAATGCAAAGCCATCTTGTTTAGCTATTGTGTTTGAAATATTTTGTACTGGCTGCTGGGTATTGGATTGTTGCTGCCCATTCTGTTGCGGATCAGTTTGCTGTGTATGCTGCTGGCTGTTATTATTTGTATTTTGAACGGGGTTGTTATTTCCACTTGCCGGCGCATTTGCAACTTCGCCAAAATACAGGTCGTGTTCTTTTTTGTTTAATGAAAAATAAGTAATGATATAGCGATTATCTTTTTGCAACCATACAAATTTATCATCGCCCTGTATAGGTATAATGCTCCAGCCTAATACTGTAAGTTGTTGCACAATTGAATCCGGGTCCGCACCTTCAGCTAATGCCGGCAAATAGAAAATTTCTGTTTTTGTAACGGTTGTATTTACTTTTTTAGTTTCCATTTCTAAAAGGGCTTTGCCTGATAATTCCATTAATAACCTGCTATCCTGTTTACTGCCGGGTGGTAAGTTGATGCCAGTTAATGCTGATTGACTGATGGGGATAAGTTTTTTTTGCGCAAATAAGGTAGCCGCCCAAAAAAATAAAAACAGAAAGATGAGAATATTTTTCATAACCATTCTTTATAGATAAGAAAATTTCATTCGCTGGGTAATTTTATTACAGGACGGGCAGGCGAAGCGTTAATATATATCCATGCATTACGTTCGTAATTATTGAAAGGGCCGTCCCTTTTTGTTGGAGAACTTGCTTTTAGGATAAGCTGCCATTCATTGTTCTCAGAGATGTTAATTTTATAGAAAGTATAAGTCACTTTCTCCAATGCTATGTTTTGTGTTTTTAATAGCTTACCCCATTGGTCAGTATTGTCCACTTTACTCCATTCTTCCATCACGGATCTCTGTGGTATGATGGTCAAGTTATTTCCAGCTTTTTTATACGTACCATTTTCTCTGCCTAAATAGGTGGAGTTCATTAATGGATCGTAGGTTTTTATATTGCAGGTGTATGTACTATTTTCCTTGAAAGTATACTGCCTAAAGATGGTGCTCATTACGCTGTTTTTAACTCTGTAACTTGAGTTGTCACTTGAACTCATACACCATGTACCAAGTATAGAATTACTATTGTTTATGTTTGTTGCTTGTACGGGCTCAGTTTGTACTTCTGTTGTTATCTTTTCTCCATTTGGTAATTCAATAACAGGGTTGTTGGCAGATATGGGGCTGTAGTACCATGCCTTATCAAAAGATTTATTATTGCTGTGTGGGCCATCTCTTTGTGTAACTGTATTGTTTTGTAAAACAAGATCCCAGATTTGTATGCCGGAAAAATCATGTTTGGTAAACTGGTAAGTTACTTTTTCTAAGGGTCTTTTTTGGCTTGATAAACGAATGCCCCATTTATCGCCACCATTTTTTTTGCTCCATGCTTCTAATGTACTTTTTTGTGGGGTGATAGTAATTGTATTTCCACTGATTTGGTATGTGCCATTTTCTTTTACTAACAGAATTTTAGCGAACGACATGCCGAATGTTTTGGAAACAAAATGATAGGTTCCGTTTGCATTAAAAATATACTGATCGCTTGAATACCCGGCAATGGAAGTTGCATAGGCATCATTATAAGATGGATTGACACTTCCTGTTTTTTTCCATGTACCCACTACAGAATTTTTATCATCTTCTGCAACTGGATTTTCGGTAGAACCGATTGCAGGTTTTTTTAAATCAAGTGATTCAATTAATGCCTTTACATCTTTTAAATACTCCATGCTATTGGTCACAGCTATAATACTTACACACCTGTCGTAGCCACTTGCGGTGGTAAGCATGGCCATAGCCTCTCTGTTATCAAAAGTAAATTTGCTGCTGCCGGCTTTTATTTTCCAGCCTTCGGCTTCCTGTATTTCATTTTCCTTTCGTTCACTGGTAGGGTTATAATTCTTTACAACTAAATCCAGCCATTCGCTTTCAAAATCAGCTTCAATGGTCCCTTTACTGGTGGTGCTTTTTACAACATTAATCCGGCACCAGCTTTTTGTTTTATTATCGGTAATTGTATAGCTCAGCAGGGTTTCCCCCACGTTTTTTGTCCAGCCTTTTGGGGGCGTGAAAGTAATAAGGTCAAAGGTTTGCTGTTGAGCAAAAGATATTGCAGCAACTGAGCAACAAACAAAAAGCGACATTATTTTTTTCATCATATTATTTTTCTGCTTTAAAAATATTGTTCTTACTGCATGGGCACTATCCTGTAAAAAGGGGAATTTTACATTTTAATCTCTACAAAAATTATTTCTATTAATTGGCTAATCATTTTAAGTTAAGTATAGGAGCCACTATACCACCCGCTCTCAATCCGAAATTTAGTTGCTATCTCGCTAGTATAAGCACGGCTTCGGGTAAACCGCCGCTTACCTGCAATCCTGCATTTACTGCCACTGATATTTCTGCAATTTTAACCTCGCCTTTCAAAGGTCCAACTGTAGCTTCAACTGTTGCATCTGCTTTCAATCCAAAATCATTTACATCCCATTTGCCTGTAGATTGATTCTTGCCAATTTTAATAAATTCTTTTATCGACGTTCCTGCTTCAACTTCTAATGCACCAACACCTCCCACATGAAACGATTCGCCAAGGCCACCGCCAATAGTAAACTCATTAAACGAACCATCATCATTATAACTTGCTTCAAACTCAAGCACAATTCCTTCACCACCTTCTATGCCCCACGAATTACATGTCCAGGTAATTGTTGCAACTACCAAACCAATTTTTCCTTTAAAGTTGGCACAGTATTCATCTTCCCATTCTTTTAAAACAAAATTCAGTTTCTCAGGTGCTACCTCATCAAATGTACACTGCTGCTTACTTACTAATATATATTGCTTAAGAAGACTTCGAACATCTATTAGGTAATCTGTTTGAATTTTTAAAAAACTACTTTTTGCCTGCTGTATCCAGTATGGAGCCCAGTTGGCATAGTCCCGATAATACCTGCGTGAAATATATTCCTGCCTTTGCACATACTCATTAACTAATGGCGATAGTTCGGCCAGGTATTTTGCTTTCTGTTCATTAAGTTCTTTGCATTTTGCAAATTCAAGTTTTTGTATTAATAATTCATCACTGCCCTCACCACCTTCGAGTTTATTTAGCTGATCGTCATATTTTTTTGCAATGGCTTTCATTATTAAATTATGGGGTGCAGTTATCTTGGTTAAATAATATTTAAACACATCAGCTTCGCTGATGGCATCTTTCTTATATATCTCCATGGCATCCATAATGATAGTTTGTGCCTTTATTTGTAATGGCGATATTCCTTTTTTTATACCTTCCATAAGTAATGTTTGGTTTTCATTGTCTGCATTGGCCGGAATTTTAGCTTGAATGGCATCTATAGTTTTGTCAATAGATCCTATTTCACTTGTAAGGTTCGCTGTAAAAATTTCCATATCATCGAGGCTGGTAGGCATGGCAGGCATCTTTATTCTTTTAAGAAGTGGAAATTCTTTTTTATGATAGCGGCTCATTAGTTCACCTGGTTTTGCTTTTTTATTTAGCTGTCGAAGTATTTTTTCTACCTCATGATCGTATGATGTGGATAGTGATTTTGTAGCGTGCTCTTCTGCTTTTTTTAGATCGCCTTTTTTAAAATATAGTACACAAAGTATTTTATTAGCAATGGCATTTAAGGTATCTTTCTGCACACATTGCTGCAAGTATTGCATTGCCTTATTTACATCTCCCAAACGATAATACGCATTGCCAAGGTTAGAAAGAATGGTGGCTTCACCGGGCTTTTGTTTGTTCCAGTATTCCAGCATTGGTATAGATTTTTCCGACAGCCCCCCCATAATTAAAAAGGCAGAAAAATTATTCGCCGCCAATACATCTGATGGATTCGCAAGAACCGCCTTACTGTATAAATACAAACTGGCTGCTGGTGCATTTTGCAGCCATGCAGCAAAAGCTGTATTGCTTATTTGTTTTGATTGTGTAATTTTTTTATTTGTTACATGATCATCAGCTTTCTTTTTTTCATTGGGTTTTATTGCGTTTGAAATAGAACTGTGCAATTGCTGTAAATAGGCAGTATAACTTTCTGCCGTTACAAGTTGCGGTAATTGAGTGAGCTTTGCAGAAAGTGGGGGAAGGGTAAAATTGAATACAGTAGAAGGTGCAGGGTTATTGTAATTGGGAGTAACAGGTATGACAGATGATTTCATTCCGGCCGGTACTACCAACGGGGTAAGTGTTTTTAATTTTGGTAAATATTTCAGCGAATAGGTTGAAACTATTTCAGTTGGTTTTACTATCGGTGATGCAGATTTACCGGGATTTAAGATGGCTTCTAAAGGTGCTAATGCGCCGGGCTGTTTAACAAGGGCGGCCACTTTTTGCATGTGAGCATAACTGCCATTTCGTAACCGCACCATTATTACTTGTGGCACATCGCTGCTTAGTGTTTTATTAAAGTATTCAGGATTGATAGTAACAATTTCCTCTGCTGTTTCTTCTTCTATTTCTCCTACTCCATTAATTCGAACTTTATCTATGTTCTCAAAAAAATTAGTAATACCTGCTGCACTATTGGAATAATCAACGCAAAATCTTTTTACATTTTTGTTTAGCCATTCTTGCGGCTTTTTTAAATATTGAAGTATTACTTCTTTTGCGGCGGCGGCATCAGGGTTTATTTTACTTATACTTTTTTTTAATTTCTCCTGATCTTCTTCAAACCATTTTCTTCGCTTTGCTTCTTTTTCAGGCGTATAATTTTTATCCTTCTCTTTATACACCTTCATTTCTAATTCAAACAGCTTAACACTCGATTCGTAACCTTCATTCAAAATTTTTGAATTACTTGTCCCTGCATTGTCCACGTCTTTCAGCATTTGCTGCAAATATTCTTTCCTTGTAACAGCAATAAAAACTGGTTTATCACTGTTTCGTAAAATGATATAATCATTTGAAGTAAACGTTTTGCCATTTGCATTATTTACTCCCAATAGTTCATAATAATCAGTTCTGCCTTCGGTTTTTTTCTTTTTAATTGCTATAAATGCAGGCTTTCCGTTAACAGTATGAACGCCTTCATCTGATGTAAATCCCGAAGCAAAAACATTATTGAAAATTACATAAAAAGAAGAGCCGCTTTCTCCCTCTGTATGTATGGTATTACTGTTATCATAACAGTAGTAAGCAAAAAACATCAACTGGGAAGAGCAGTAACTTTTAATACCGGCGGCATCATATAAATTTTTATTTGTAGTACCATCTTTTAAAAAGTCGGGAAAAAAAGTGTTATGGTAATCTAATTTAGCTCCGGTAAAATTGGTTACTATTTTCTTTATCCATGCTTCTGCCACAGCAAGATAGGGTTTCATTTTACTCTTTTCCGCAGCACTCATTTTTCCTGTATTGGAAAATACATTATCGCTGCTATTTGTCAATGCGGATGTTTTATTTGCAGCTTGGGTTTTACAATCTTGTGCAAAAACTACCCGTGGTGCTAACAGGTAAAAAATAAATGAAAAAAAAATTTTTATCATTAAGCCCGATGTAATTCTTTTCATAAAAATTGAATAAATTTTATCATCAATACACAGGTACATTGGTAAAAGTGCATTTCATTTCTCCGGCGAAGCCATCAGTAAATGTCTCCGTCATTGCATCGCCTTTTGTAATTGGTTTAAGGCCTTTATTCATAATGCCAAACACGAAATAGCCACTGGCCTTGCCCTCTTCTATTTTTTCAATTACAAGTTTGCAGGCAGCAGCAGGGGCAGGTAATTTTCTTTCAAGCGACTCACTTACAAATGAAGCCATGTGACCGTTTGCTATAACAGGAGAAAATTTATAGATGTAAGGTTTTGTAGTGGTGCCATAATACAATAACGCTTCAGTGTTTTTAATTTCAGAAAACTTTTTTGTGCCATAAAGAGGATTCTTTTCATTTATTTCCCTGAAGTTGTAGGTCTCAGCTTTTAAACGTGTATTTACAGAAGTGAGATCTATCTTAAAATAATTTTCTTTGTTATTCCCTTCTTCTTTGCCCGCACTAAAGGTGAAAGTGTTTTCTGATGTCTTCATGAATTGTGCATAGGGCAAACTGATATTAAGAATTTTACTTTGCAATGTTACTGTTGATGCAGCATCTGCATTAGTGCCGGGCTTATTACTGTTATTATCGGCGGGTTTATTATTAGCTGCCTTTTTTATGTTTTCGTTACTGATGCCTGCTGGTTTTACATATACATCCGCCTCGGCCTTAAATATAAATTCCACTCTTCGGTTCTGGGCTTTGCCTTCAGCATTTTTATTGTCGGCTATTGGTTGTGTTTCGCCACGGCCTTCGGTAGAAAATTTACTTTCATCAACATTATATTGATTTACCAGAATAGTTTTAACGGCTTCGGCTCTTTGCTGAGAAAGCTTTTGATTAGCGGCATCATCACCATCACTGTCTGTATGCCCCACAATTTTTACGGGCATAGTAACTTCTTTCAATACTTTACTTATATCAAGCAGCGCCCCCATACTTTCGGGCCTCAGCGTGGCTTTGCCGGTATAAAATAATAAGTTGCTTATAATTTTTCCTTCTTCAAACCTGGCACGGGTATCGGGTATGTCTTTTGCCACACGTATATTGCTTACATAAAAATCAGAGCCACCCACACTGCCAAAATCAAAGCCAAACTGATTAGGCATATATTCTTCATTTACTGTTTGCAGGTCGTATAATTTTTTTTCATTCCACCAAAACCTGAAACGTTTACCCTGTACACAAATGCTGACATGCACCGGCGTTGTATTATTGTACAAAAGGCTCTCAGACATTTTATCGGACACAGGTTTGTTGATGTTATTATTATTATAAAGCGATAGTCTGGTTTTGGTGCCACCGTCACCCAAAATGGCGGACACATAAACCGTATGTTTACCGGTTTGTAATATCTTTTCATCTGTAACTAAACTACCACTGGTATTCATTAACGAAAAACTTATCCTTGGGTCGTAAGTATTTTTTACAATCAAAAGATCAAACTCTATAGTAAAATTATCACCCCAGCTTTGCTTTTTATTGCGGCTGATTTGTTTAGTGCTGGTTGCTGCCATTTTTAACCATTTGCCCTCCAGCTCATCAATAGTAACCACTTCTGCCGATGAGGAAGTAATCCATCCCAATGGTGATTCGCCAATATTATCTTTTTCAAAATTGTCGAAGTACAGAATAGTACTGCCGGGTACAAAATCAAATTTGCTGTACACTTTAAGGTTGGTTGTGCCGCCACCTAGTTTTGTTTCATCTGTCTTGCCGCTTTCTGCAGCAGGGGTGTCTTTGTTTTCAGCATCGCCACTTTGCTTTTTTTCATCAGGCTTATCTAAAACCTTGCCTGCAGCCTGTTCGGCCTTTTGTTTTATTTTTTTTAAAAGCTGCGCCTGTAAGCTGGTAACCGTTAACGTAACCAGCATGAATGTTATTAAAATTTTCATGTGCTTTGATTTAAATTATTTTTGAAAAATGCCAGTACCATAAATAGAGCCTTTGCCACTTACCAAACTTATCTTTCCTTCAATACCACCATCTAATGATAAATCGCTTATGCCTTGCCCCATCATTGATGAGGGAGTGCCAGCAGCTTCGGCAGCATCTCCAATCATATGAGTGCCGGCGCCGGCTTTAACACCACCAGTTATATACACATCTTTAACACCATTGCGGTCTATTTCAAAACCAACCCTTGCACCCGCAGATACTTCCACACTTAACGGACCCATTTTTACATCTTTTCCTGCCTTCATACCTATTTCCACATTGCAACCAATAAACTGGTCTGCAAAAGTTTCTTTATCCATGTCTTGTTTTAATCCAA
>JAGVCC010000458.1 GCA_020059395.1 Chitinophagales bacterium
TTAAACCTATACAAAACGGCACTATTATGATTGATATGCTGTTTTTTGAAAGCCCTTATGGTATTATTGGCCGCTGGTTCAATAAAATTTTTCTTACCAGCTACCTAAAGCGCTTTTTGGTAAAGCGCAACAGCACCATTAAAGAATATGCTGAAACCGGCAAATGGAAAGCGGTGCTTGCTGCCAGCTAATAATTCTGTACCACCAGCCAGTAATTACTCCCTGTATTATCTTTTAGCCAATACTACTTTTATATAGTAATGGCATTACTGTGCTTAACGCATTCCTCACCATAAAAACAAAAAATGAAAAATTATTACCTGCTGTTGCTTACAGCATTAATAAGTGGTATTGTTTCCTGTAAAAAAGAAACCAAACCTGCCGATGATACAAAAAGCGGCGGCAACGCATTATCTATAGTAACCAATTATGAGTACAATGGCATCTGGCAGCGCAAAGGGTATATGATGCTTGACATTAACCACGATGACAATAAAGACAAAAAATTTTTAGTGTTTGATATTGAAAACAAAACCGGCGGTGGTTACCAGTTTGTAATAAAGCGTGGGCCGTTGCCAATTGACAGCCTTGCCACTAACTGGCCTAAACAGGTAAAAACGGTTTTTAATGGCTACAGCAACGACATGTTTGTAGACCAGTACATGCGCATGAGAACCACAAGTGTAAGTGCTGGAGGCGTATTTACTTATGTGTACGATTCTATGCATAAGTTTTCCGGCAACTCCATTTTAATGGTTAACTATTTACACAATCCATCTTTATATGCTGGTATTATGGCTGGTAAATTGCCACAGTCTAAAGTATTTATGTGGGATGCAGATGCTACCGGCGTATCTAAACCAAAAGAGATTATTTTTTATTTTAAAGAAGGCTACTTTACCAATGTAGCTACAGTAGGCTTGGGCGCTCAGCCATTTACAACCTTTCAAAATGGGTTAAATATAGTTACGGATGAGTGGAAAAAACTGGATGCCGTAATTACATTAGATGGTACTTTTTTCACCAATTTTTATTTTGATTTTGATAAGTGGCAGTATTTTACAATAAAAGATTTTTGTCCTTCCACCTCGGGTGCCCCCTGTACTGCGGGTGTGCAAGTTATCAATTTTCAAAGTATGGATAATTTAATGACATGGCCCATAGGCTTTGGTAAAAAATAACTGTATGAAAAAAATATTCATTTCACTGGTACTTATTATTGCTGCACAAATTACAACAGCACAAAACCCTGTAGGTAAATGGAAAGTTATTTCTCATATAAGCGAATACGATGGGCAAAAATTTGACAGCCATGCTGCTTTACTAACGCAGCGGCCCTGTGCTGCAAAAATTTCTTACGAAATAAATGCAGATAAAACCTACCGGCTAAATGCAGCTGGCAGCGGCTGCGATGAAAAGTATATTAAAATACAGGAGAAGCTGTACAGCAAAACAATGTGGCAGGTACAAAATGGTAAAATAACTATTTCTACACAAAAAGATTTTTCTGTTGGGCAAACGTATACCATTACAGTTGCTGGCAGTAAAATGATATGGACCGGCACCGACGGGCAAGGCACTATTACTTATCAACGTTTATAATTTTTTATGAAAAATAAATTACTGCTTATTATATTTTTTTGGGGGAGTGTATCAGCAAGCAGCCTTGCACAAAATGTGGGGGTGGGTACTGCCACACCCGTGCAGGTTTTAGATGTAAATGGTAAACTTAAAGTTGGTAATGATAATGCAGCGCCTGTTGCCGGCACCATCCGTTTTAATGAAGCTGTAAAAGATTTTGAAGGATACACAGGTACAGAATGGAAATCGTTAACAGCATCTAATACCAGCGGGCCGTACATAAACAGTACAGCAATAGTAGAACGAAAAGGCGATGCCATAAGCATACATGGAGATGTTGCCGCAGTGGGTGCCCCCTGGAATACTGCAGCTGGTGTAAGCGGTGTTGTATATATTTTACAACGTATCAATAACGCCTGGGTACAAACGCAAACGCTCAGTCAGCCTCAGGGTAGTTTTGGAAGTGCGGTGGCATTATACGGCGACTATTTGGTAGTGGGTTCTCCATTTTATAACAATCCATTTGGCCGTGGCAGAATTAGTTTATACAAAAAAATAAATAATGTATTTACACTGTTAACCCATTATCACCCGTCTGTTTATCCCGGTACCGAATACTTTGGCAGCTCACTCAGTTTATATGGCGGGCTTATGGTGGTGGGCTGTATCACTAATTTAAGAGGTTATTATTCTGCCACCAACCGGGTACATGTATTATCTATATTAAACGATGGCCTGCAACCAGAGCAGATTGTTGATAACCCCAACGCACCTGCAGAAGAAGACTTTGGAATTTCTTTGGCAATAGACAGTACTAAGTTAATAATAGGTGCCCCAAAGGCAGATAACTTTGGCAATACCGACCGTGGCAAAGTGTATGTATATGCTTATGCTGGTGCAAATACGTATACCTATACCAATACGCTGGAGTATGCTGCGTATGGTGGCGATAATGACAATTTTGGTGAAGACGTATCACTCTCCGGCGGCAATCTTGTAATTGGCTGCCCGGGTTTAGATATTAATCCACTATTTAACATTGGCGCATTTTTTATTTGCACAAAAGATGGTGCTGGTAATTTTGAGTCTGGTTCGCTTACAATTTATACCCATCCTTTTGATGCTGCTGAAACATTTTTTGGCAAAAGTGTAGCAGTTAGTAATAACATTATTATAGCCGGAAGCAATACTGCTGTTTATCAATACACAAAAAATAATGGTGTCTGGCAAATGCACAAAATTTTATCAAACAGCTTGCCCGGCATTGCAGCAATTAATGCAAGTACACTGGCAATTTACGGGCAAAATTATTGCATTGGCGACCCTCTGTTTAACAGTAATGACGGAAGAGTGGCAGTATGCGATTGCCGTTATTAAGTACGCATAACACTTTATACAGGCTCAAAACAGTATCTTTCTTTACCTTTCAATAATGAAATGGAAATGGCTGCTTATAGTAAATTTTTATTGTTCTGTTACTGCAGCACAGCCTTGGCATTTTAAATTGTATAATACAGAAAACGGCTTAAGCAGCAACTATATTACCAGTGTTCAAAAAGATAATAATGCTTTTGTTTGGATAGGCACTCAAAACGGGCTTAACCGTTTTGATGGTAATGCGTTTGATAATTTTTACAACAACCCCGCTGACAGCACCACCATTGCCAGTAATTATATACAGGCAATTTTTATATCGGCTAAAAATAAATTATGGGCAGGCACTGCATCAGGCATCAGCAGTTTTACAGCAACAACTCAGCAGTTTAATAATTATGCTCCCGATACATTAGTAATGCCAAAAATTGGGCAAAATTTTAATTGCATTAATGAGGATGAGTATGAAAATATTTGGGTAGGCTGCCGGTACGATTTATTAATTTTTAATACTAAAACAAAAAAATTTAAAAGCACCGGATGGGCAAAATATGCCGATGCTGTAAAACCGGTTAATGGCAACCACCGCAGGGTGGTAATTTTAAATATTGTAAAAAAAAATAAACAGGAATTTTGGGTTTTAACCACCTACGGTTTATTTAGTGTGCATACAAAAAGCCTGCAGTTTGCTTACTACCCTTACGCTGGTATTGACGATTACTATGGCTGTAACATTGGCTATACCGACGAAAA
>JAGVCC010000148.1 GCA_020059395.1 Chitinophagales bacterium
ATAGACAACAAAGATTTACTGCATGTTGTAACAACTTACAAAAAGTGGTTTACTGAGGGGATTGAACCTACGCCAAAAAATTTTTTATACCACGATAATCAGCAGTTAAGCCAGTTGGTTGTAAGCATTATGGACTTTAATTATGAAATAAGCCATAACTGGAAAGAGCATTTTGAAGGGCATATTCCCACAAGGGAAGATTTATTTAAAGAAGAAGTTTTTTCTACCCTAAACTATTTAAAGCTTAAAAAAATTAAGCGCTTGATAGATGAGAACCAGCGTGACCTTGAAAAATCTGAAAATGCGGAGGAGCAAATGATTTTTTTGCAAACGCACCAGCATCTTAAACAAATGGAAATTGAGCTTACAAAGCAACTGGGCACGGTTATTTTCAAGTAGCTCTTCAAAAATTATTGCATACACAACAACTGCTGATAAGAAAGGCTTTTTATTGCTACCTTCAACATATGGCAAAAGCACTCTCCAAACCTGTTTTACTACATGCAGATATAATAGCGTACAACAACGCACAATCCGCCACAGACAAAGCCATTTGTGAAGCACTTTGTACGGCAATAACCAAACATTTAAAAGATACCGAAAATAAAATATGGCACCGCCACCCTGTTTGGTTTTTAGAGGGTAATCCCCTTGCCGGTTACAGTAAATTAAAGACTTGCGTTCGTCTGCTATTCTGGAGCGGCCAAAGTTTTGACGAACCCGACCTGCAGCCTGAAGGAAGTTTTAAAGCTGCAGAAGTACGTTACACCGATGTTAAGCAGTTTAATTTAAAAGATTTAAAACGCTGGCTGCAAAAAGGTGCGGACATACAGTGGGATTATAAAAACATAGTAAAGCGCCGTGGCCGTTTAGAGCGGCTTTTGTAGCAGCAAATCAATTTGCCGCTGTGGTTTTCTGTAACTTTTATCCTTCTACATCGTTAATACAAAAATATAACTTATTTATGCTTAAACAACTGCTGTTTGCCATTGTAACTGCTGCATTACTCTGTTGCTCATCAAAAAAATCGAATCAAACTATTCTGCAGCAGCAATACAAAGATTCGCTTACCAATGCCTTGCAACAGATATGGAAGGACTCTGCACAGTTTAAGGGGTTTTCGGTTGCATTGGTAAATGAAGAAGGTACTTTATACGCAAATGGTTTTGGCCATGCCAACAGCAGTGGAAAAAGCTATACCGCAAACACTATTCAAAATATTGCGTCAGTATCAAAAACACTCGTTGGCATAGCAGTGCTTAAAGCGCAGGAACTGGGAAAATTGAGGCTTGATGATGCAATAAATAAGTATCTGCCGTATAAAATTCTTCATCCGGCTTTTCCTGATTCAGCAATAACCATCCGGCATCTTGTAACACACACTTCTGGCATTATAGATGGCGAAGCGTACTTGAAAAAAGCTTACTATTTAAAAAAGGAACAAGATTTAAACGGTCTTCTTACCCAGGTTGATGAAGAACAAGTTATTAACCCGGCCATTGATGCAGTTGACTTATCTGCTTTTTTGCAAAACACCCTTTACGAAAAAGGCAAATGGTACAGCAAAAACAATTTTACAAAAAACAGTCCCGGAAAAATATTTGAATATTCTAACACAGGTACTGCTTTGGCAGCATATATAGTAGAACTTGCTGCTAGTAAAAACTTTAGTGCTTTTACCAAAGAGCATATTTTGCAACCATTGAAAATGATTGCATCCGGATGGCAGTTTTCTGAAATAAATGAAAATGACTATTCTCAGCTTTACTTAATTCCCGATTCAGCCATAGCTCATTATTCCCTTGCTACTTATCCTGATGGCAATTTTATTACTTCAGCAGATGACCTTTCTAAGTTTTTGACAGAATTAATAAAAGGGTATAGCGGCAAAGGCACTATTTTATCAGCAACCAGTTATAAAATATTATTTACGCCTGCCCTTGCTCCTTCTCAGTTTACAGAACGCAACGAAAAAAATCCTTACAACGACACTTATAACTACAGTGTGTTTATGGGGTTTAGCGTGGCAGGTAACATTGGTCATACAGGTGGCGACCCCGGTGTTTCCACCATTATGTTTATTGACCCTGTAACAAAAACAGGCCGGTTGCTTATTGTAAACACAAACATTGTTAATAAAGAAGGCGGCAGGCAGTTTTATGCCATTTTTGATACACTTGCCAAATACGGAAAAAAGCTCACGGCCATAAATTAAAATCTTTCACCCATAAAAATAAAGCTGTAGCTGTTTTATTATTATTCCTTTGGTGCTGCATACAAAACAATAAATTAAATTGCACCTGCAAATAAACTTATGCGGTATTACATTATAGCAGGTGAAGCAAGCGGCGATTTACACGGTAGTAACTTAATTAAAGAGTTGCATAGGCTGGACAATGCAGCAAACATACACTGCTGGGGCGGAGATAAAATGCAGGCTGCCGGTGCCACACTCGTAAAACATTACAGTGAGCTTGCATTTATGGGTTTTGTGGAGGTATTGAAAAATCTGCGTACAATCTTAAAAAACATTAGCTTTTGTAAAGAAGATATTGCTGCGTACAAGCCTGATGTATTGGTGTTGGTAGATTACCCCGGTTTTAATTTACGTATTGCAGCATGGGCTAAACAACAAGGTATAAAAGTGGTGTATTACATTTCGCCACAGGCATGGGCATGGAAAGAGAACCGTGTAAAAGGCATTAAGCAAAACGTGGATAAAATGCTTGTCATACTTCCTTTTGAAAAAGCGTTTTACAAAAAATGGAATTACGAAGTGGAGTATGTTGGCCATCCGCTGGTGGAAGTAATTGACAATTTCCAACAATCAACAATCAACAGTCTACCTTTAACTACCAATACTATTGCCCTTTTACCCGGCAGCCGCAAACAGGAGATACTAAAAAAATTACCTGTTATGCTGGAAGTGGCACAGTATTTTCCCGATTATAATTTTGTAGTGGCCAAGGCTCCCGGCGTTGATGAAAATTTTTATAACGAACTGCTTGCACCGTATAAAAATGTAAGCTGGGTAGTAAATAAAACTTACGAGCTGCTTTCTAAAGCAAAAGCAGCATTGGTTACAAGCGGTACCGCCACATTAGAAACTGCATTGTTTGGTGTGCCAGAAGTTATTTGTTACAAAGGCAATGGTATAAGTTACCAAATAGCCAAAAGGCTTATAAAAATAAAATACATCTGCCTGGTAAATTTAATTATGGATAAAGAAGTGGTGAAGGAACTGATTCAGGATGATTTAACTACGGAAAATGTAAAACGGGAACTGCAACTGTTATTGACTGATACTGAGAAAAAGCAACAACTGCAGAAAGATTATGCTGATTTAAAAGCACTGCTTAGTCAGGGTGGCCATGCCTCTTCTAATGCTGCTAAAAGTATTTATAGCTTTCTTACCGTTTCATCAGCAAGCGTACCAAAATAATTACCATTGCCAGTAAAAAAAGCAGCAGAGAAATACGGTTAATGCCGTGCATGTATTTCATCCATTG
>JAGVCC010000298.1 GCA_020059395.1 Chitinophagales bacterium
GCATCATTCCAGTTGGCAAGTAAGGTGTTTTTTATGTGGCCACCTGCATACTCGGCAGGCGTGCGTACATCCAGCAACTGTACAGAATCTTTTCCGATGGCTTTTTCAAATTCATCGGCAGATAAATTTGTTTTACTTTGTGCCGAACAGGAAATAATTGCGAATATAAGAATGCAAAAATTATTAAACGTTGCATAAGTTTTTATTTGTAGGGTAAAATTACAAATAAAAAGCCACCCGTTACCGGATGGCTTTTAAAAAGAAACAATATTAATATTACATTGGAGAAAGGTATTGTGCATAAGCATAACCTTCTTCACCATCAGCGGTGCGTATTTTCCACCAGCTGTCGTCAGTTTTTTCAACTAATGTAACCACTTCCATATGGGCTGCTTTGCCAACAATGTCACCATCGGTGCTTGGTGTGCTGCGTATGTTAAGATTAGTACTGTCTGTAGTAACCTGTAACTGTGCACCTGCATCAGCTTTAATGTCAAGGTTCATCATTAAATCGCCGCTTGCCATGTTAGGGTCAATTTTGTCGTACAATGCCCAAAGCGCATCATAATCGGCAGTTGATTTTGCAGTGCCGGCAACATGCAAAACGCCATCTTTTTCAGCAACAGATAATGCGCCCACACCTAAGGTGGTGGCTGTTTGTATCAGTTCAGCATATTTATCTTGTAAAGCCATTTTGTTTGTGTTTAGTTGTGATTGTAATTATTTTTTAACTGTCAATTTTGAAGCAGCGGCATCAATCATAACTTTTGCGGCAGCCATCATTTGTTTAATTTTCATATTATCGGCTGCAGAAACCTCGCCTACTAATACCGCTCCTTTTTCATTAAAAGTAAGAGAGGTAATGCCTTTGATATCTTTCAAGCCATCTTTCACTTTTTGCATGGTCATTGCATCTACACTGGTAGTAACAGATGCTGGAGGAGGTGGTGGCGGTGGTGCAATAGTACAATTGCTTACTACAGATTTAACACCTTTAATTTTTGCATCTTCAATTGCTTTTTGGCAATCAGCTTTACACTTTTCGTCTTTGCATTCGCCGCTTAATGTAACAACACCTTCTGCTACAGTAGCTGTCATGCCTTTCATTTCTGTCATGCCGGCAATTTTTTCATTTACGGCTTTTAAAATGTCTTCATCTTTTGGTTTGCAGCTTACAAAAGCAAGTGTGGCCATAACCGCAACACCCGTAAGTACTTTACTAAGTTTCATGATTTTAGTTTTATGATTAATAATTAGAGAACAAATTAAAAGAAAATAACGGTGAAATGTAAACTTAATATCAACATTTTTTTCTTCGGTAACAACAGACTTTAATTTTATGTTACCAGTTGCATTGCTGTAAAAAAATTATAAGCACCCCAGCCTGCCACCATCAACAGGCAGGTTAATGCCATTGATATAAGCAGCAGCTGGGCTGCATAAAAATGCCACCGCTGCGCCAAACTCTTCGGTTTTACCTATACGGCCAGTTGGTATTTCTTTTATAAGTTCTGCCATAACGGCCTCAGCAGTGCTACCGCTGTCGGTTGCTTTTTTAGCAATTACATAATCTGCACGGCTGGTTTGGGTAAAACCCGGCAATACATTGTTTACAGTTATCCCAAAAGGCCCCAGCTCTGTCGCCAGTGTTTTTGCCCAGCTGGCAACTGCACCACGTATAGTGTTGCTTACGCCCAAACCCGCCAGGGGAATTTTTACTGATGTGGAAATGATATTTACGATACGCCCAAAGCCAGCTTCCTTCATACCCGGTACAACTGCCTGTGTAAGATTATGATTATTGATGAGGTGATTGTTGAATGTTTGCAAAAATTCTTCTGGCTTTGCCGTTAATGCCGGGCCGCCAGCCGGGCCACCGGTATTGTTTACCAAAATATGTATGGTATTGTTTTTTGCAAAACCGTCTATAGTGTTTTTAACTGCTGCTGTATCTGTAAAATCGGCCACCAGGTATTGGTGCTGCTGGTTTTTGTTGGGTAAAGATAACATTGCTGTTTTTAAACTTGCCTCATTACGGGCAAATAATACCACATTGCAGCCCAGCAAAGCAAGCTCAATTGCGCTTGCATAGCCAAGGCCCTGTGTACTGCCGCAAACAACGGCGGTTTTTCCTGTTAAGTTTAAATTCATTGGTTTAGTTTTCAAAAATTAAATGTAACTACAAAATTTTATTAAGCTTCGCTTAATATTTTATTGCAGCTAAGGCAGTGAAATAAAATTTGCTTTAATCTTCGCTGGTTCTCCCTTCTGGAACATCCCGGTTTATCGGGAAGGGGGCGGAGGGGGCATTAAATCCTGTATGAGTTTTTAATGCCTCCACCACATTATAAATAATAGGACACCGGCCATAGTGCATAAACACGGTAAACAATCTTTGGGTAAAGTTGGGTTGTGTTAATGCCGGAAACTCTCGGCAGCCTGCAAAACGGTGGCTGTAAATACTGCATGTAGTATCTTCTAAAAAATGACAGGGCATTTGGTTGATGATGTATTTATTGCTAAGGCCTTGTTCAAGATATTGTTCTTTAACATTCGGCAATGGTTTGTTTAAATGCATACTCACATTTACAGCCTCTTCTTCAGTAACGTTTATCATTAAAGTTTTGCAGCAGTTGCCACAGGCAGTACAATCAATGGCTGGCTCAACTTTTTGGTTAATTTTGAAAACAAGCTGGTCAATTGTGTCGTCATCCTGTTGCTTTAAAAAATCGGTAAAGGCATCGTTCTCCTGTTCGTTGGTTGCGGCGGAAGTGGCAATTTTTTCAAGGCTGGTAACCATGCCGTAAAAGTAGGTTTTTAAAACTACTTGGGCTTTGTTGAAAAATGTTTTTAAAGTTGAAAGGCTGCCTGATGGAAGCGGCACCGCAGCGTAGCGGAGGTATAGCGTACAGCCGGAACCAATACCTGGCTTTGCAAACAAACAGTTGAGAATATATTCGTCGCCCCGCCATATTGCCAAACCCAATCGGCTATTCTTCTTTCGTCATTATGGTTTAAACTTTTCAAATGTCGTTCCATTAAATTTATATGCACCATTTTCGTGTGTTCCAAGCCAAAGGTCACCCTTGTTGTCTTTATAAACACTAAATAAAGTAATGTCTTTTGAATTATCTTGAACTACATAATGAGTGATTTTCATTCCGTCATATTTCCAAACGCCACTACGATAGGTTATAAACCACAAATTATTTTCGTTGTCTCTTACTGTTGATAAATACTCTTTTAGACCACTGGTATTTCCCCCATCTAAGCTGCCTATGCTTTCGTGTCTTGTATAAAACTTATTGCTTTTTAAAGTTGTGCTGTCGTAAACACTATAACGATTTTCGGTATTAAACCAAAAGTCTCCATTTTTGTCTTCCGTAATTGAACGTACTCCGTTTGCCCCTTCATTGCGAAATTCTGTTACATCTTCCTCTGTAATCCATTCAAATGTTTTTCCATCATAACGGCAAACTCCAACTGGATTTGTGCCAAACCAAATGTTGCCTTTTTTGTCTTTATAAATGCTATAAATTTCATAAGGATTGGAAAGTTTAGGTGGCTTTGGTAGTGTCAATTCATAAAAAGTATTGCCGTCAAACCGAAATACTTTTTCCGTTTGATAAGCATTTCTTAACCATAAATCATTGGCTTCAAGTTTCCATTCATTACTTGGAGTTGCTATAATTTTAGTAAATGATTGTCCGTCAAATTTAGTTATGGTAGCATTCGGAAAAACACCAATGAAGTACATATTGCCTGATTTATCTTCTGCAATTTCATCAATTCTATTGTTTTGTAAACCGTGTTTTGTTGTATAATTTATCAAAGTCTTACCGTCAAATCTATACACTCCTGTTTCCCAACTACCAAACCAATAAATATTTTTCTTGTCTTGATAAACCACCATAATGCTGTTCCTAAGTTCTTTTACTGTATCGCCATTTGTAAACTGGTCAGAATTTATTTTCTTATTAGAAGTCTGTCCATTGCAAGAAGTCAGTATGGTCAGAATGCAAAAAAATACAAGTGTTGTTAATTTCATTTTCTATCTGTTTGGTCTGTCATAGAATAGCCGCTAACGCCCCAGAGTGTTTGCGTAGTCATGGTTGAATAGCGATAGCGGATTCAACCGATGACGGGAGCAACAAAAAGTCATGATTACGCAA
>JAGVCC010000149.1 GCA_020059395.1 Chitinophagales bacterium
CAAAAAATTTTTGAAAAAACAGGATTTCAAATACTGTCAGAAGAAAACATAGCAGCTTTTCAAAAAAAAGCCACCACCATTGTCCCCGCTATATTAAACAGCTCGGCCAACCTGCTCAGCAACTTTGCTATTATGTTTTTTCTCCTGTACTTTTTATTGAAGAGTGGCAGAGAAACTGAAAAATTTTTGGACAGGTTTATTCCACTAAAAGATGAAAATATTGACCTGCTGGGTAACGAAACCAAAAACATGGTAAAAGCAAATGCTATTGGCATACCTATTTTAGCAGTAATACAAGGTATAATTGCGGCAGTGGGTTACTGGATTTTTGGCGTTAAAGATTTTATGCTGTGGGGCTTTTTAACAGGCATTTGCTCCATGATACCCGTGGTGGGCACCGCAATTATTTGGGTGCCGCTGGTATTGTATATGTATGCCATAAACAAAACCGGCAGTGCGCTGGGGCTGCTTATATATGCAGCAGTCATTATTACCAATATTGATTATGTGGCAAGGTTAACTATTTTAAAACGCCTTATGGATGTACATCCGCTCATTACCATTTTTGGTGTAATAGTTGGCATCGGGCTTTTTGGTTTTTGGGGTGTTATCTTTGGGCCGTTATTCATCAGCTATTTTATTATTTTGGTAAGAATATATATCAATGAATTTGGAGGTGCGGCAAATCATCCGCCTCCGCAAAATTAAAATCCACCAGTATGTCTATTGAAGAAGATATAAACCAGCGAAAGTTTCGTAACGAATACCAAAAGGCCAGCATTAATATCATTTATACATTTAACTGGATGAATGAAAAAATGCGCAGCCTGTTCGAAGAGTATGAATTGACCTCTCAGCAATTCAATATATTGCGTATTTTACGTGGTGCAGGGCAGCCCATATCTACCCTGCAAATACGCCAGCGCATGTTAGATAAAATGAGCGATACCAGCCGTATTGTTGACAGGTTAATAGTAAAAGGCCTTGCAAAAAAAAATATTTGCAAAACAGATAAACGCCTGGTGGATGTTACCATTACCGATAAAGGCAAAAAACTACTGATTAAGTTAGATGAACATCAGGATGATATGGATAAGGTAATAGGCAACCTAAGTGAGGAAGAAGCAACACAATTAAATTTTTTATTAGATAAAATCCGTAAAGCTAGTTAATACATGAAATTTTTCCCAGTTGCTTTTTTTGTTTTTTGTATGGTTGCTTTTAATTCGTCGGCGCAAATAAAACCTGAGTTTCGTGGTGTGTGGGTGGCAACAGTAAGTAATATAGACTGGCCAAGCAGCGGCAATTACAATCCAGAAACACAAAGAGCTGAGTTTATACGTTTGCTGGATTTACATAAAGTAAATGGTATGAATGCCATTGTAATGCAGGTGCGCCCAGCAACCGATGCTTTTTATCCATCGCCATACGAACCCTGGAGCCAATGGCTGACCGGTAAACAAGGGCAACCGCCTGTGCCTTACTACGACCCTCTTGAATTTATGATTGAAGAAACCCATAAACGGGGTATGGAGTTTCATGCATGGATGAACCCATACAGGGCCATGTTTAATGTAAACAGCTCCTCTATTGCTGCAACACATATTACCCGTTTGCATCCCAAATGGTTTTTACAATATGGCGATACAAAGTATTTTGACCCCGGTAATAAAGAAGTGCTGCAGTATGTTGCTAATGTGGTTAAAGATGTGGTAAGCCGTTACAATGTGGATGCCGTTCATTTTGATGACTACTTTTATCCTTACCGCATTGCAGGCAAAGAGTTTCCTGATGATGAAAATTATCAGCGTTACGGAAAAGGAATGAATAAGGATGACTGGCGCCGCAGCAATGTAGATTCAATTATTGTAATGCTGCATAACGCTATTAAACAAACCAACAGTAAGTGCCAGTTTGGTATCAGCCCTTTTGGTGTGTGGCGCAATGCAGATAAAGACCCTGACGGCAGCAACACCAAAGCCGGGCAAACCAACTACGATGATTTGTATGCGGATATTTTACTTTGGCTTAAAAACGACTGGATAGATTACGTAGCACCGCAACTGTATTGGGAGTTTGGCCATAAAGCCGCACCCTTTGAAGTGCTGGTTGACTGGTGGAGCAAACATACTTATGGTAAAAACTGTTACATAGGTTTAGGTATTTACCGTGCCGGCAGTAACGAGGCATGGAAAGATAAAACACAACTGCCAAGGCAGATTGAACTCATTCGTAATACTCCTAATCTTAACGGTATGATTTTTTTCAGCAGTAAAACTTTTGATAAAAACCCCAATGGCTGGAATGATAGTTTGCGGACGAATTATTTTTCAACGCCGGTGGCAACACCTGTGATAAAATAGCTGTTATAAGTTATTGCTTACTTTTGTATTGTAAATTATTCATTTTTCATTATTAATTATTAATTGTTATGCCCGGTTTTGAATTATGGAGCGATGTTGAACGCAAACATTTAAATGATGTGGTGCAAAGCGGCGTGTTAATGCGCTATGGTTTTGATGGTAACCGCAATGGCCACTGGAAAGCTAAAGAGCTGGAAGCCGCTATTAACAATTACTATGGCTGTAAATATTCGCAACTGGTAAGCAGTGGTACGGCTGCATTATCTACTGCAATGAGTGCGCTGGGTATTGGGTATGGAGATGAGGTAATTTGTCCGTCTTTTACATTTGTGGCAAGTTTTGAAGCAATAGTAAGTGTAGGAGCTGTGCCTGTTTTGGTTGATGTGGATGATACTTTAACTTTAGACCCTGCTGCAGTGAAAGCTGCCATTACTCCAAAAACAAAATGTATTATGCCCGTGCACATGTGCGGTAGTATGGCAGACATGGATGCCCTACAGGCAATATGCAAAGAACATAATTTGATACTGCTGGAGGATGCCTGCCAGGCAATTGGCGGCACATACAAAGGAAAAAAACTGGGCACCATTGGTGATGCAGGTACCTTTAGTTTTGATTATGTAAAAACAATGACATGTGGTGAGGGTGGTGTTGTAATGACTAACCGGGAAGATGTGTATATAAGCAGTGATGGATACAGCGACCATGGCCACGACCATTTAGGTGCCGACCGTGGGGCAGACCTGCATCCTTTTATTGGGTATAATTTTAGAATTAGTGAACTGCACGCTGCGGTTGGTTTGGCACAAATAAGCAGGTTGGATGATTTTTTAACGATACAAAAGAGAAACCATGCTGCGTTAAAAACCATACTTTCTCAAATACCTGAAATAAGTTTTAGAAGAATACCCGATGCGGATGGCGACAGCTGCAGCTTTGTATGCTGGTTTTTGCCTACAGCCGCAGCGACACAAGCCGTGGTGGATGAATTAAAAGCACAAGGTATTTTAGCCGGTAATTTTTACTGGTTTAATAATAACTGGCATTACATACGCAAGTGGGATCATTTAAAAAACGCTGTTACCTTAAATGCATTAAGCCCCGAGTTGAAAGAAAAAGTAATGTACCATGCTAATAAAGATTTTAGTGCCAGCGATGCTATTTTGAGCCGTTGCATTTGCACTGCAATAAGTTTAACATGGACGGATGAGCTGCTGAAAGAAAAAGGAGACCAGATTGCGGCTATAGTAAAGAAAGTATTAAGCAACGTTGCGGTAACAGCGTAAAATTTACCTGCAAAAAATTTTAAAAGCCGAAGCTAAGCAGCTATCGGCTTTTTTAGTTTTTGATATTTTCAATATTGTAAAAAAATAAAGGCTATAACATTATTGCAGTTGCAGGCTTTTGTAAATGGAGTTTTTATTTTGTTGTAAAGTATCCTTACCCGGCTTCATCAGTAATTTATTATAAATCCCTTTATTATCCACTGGTGTTTTATCAGATTGGTCTTTAAGCCGCAAGCCATCTAAAACAGTCGTCTTTTTTTGCAGGGTATCTTTTTTATGCTCCGGTATTGAAGGCTTATTAACTGCGGCATTTTGTACTGCAACATAATTGGTATAATAACTGGCGCTGGTGGGCCGCATCATTCTTGCCTTATCAGGAAAATAAAAATTCAACTGATAATCATTTGCCATAATCTTTTGTTCAAACTCCTGTTCGCTTTTTCCAAACATCCTGTAATAAAATGTATCAGGCAGGTTATACGTTGTGGCTAATGTTATAATGCTGGTGTAATGCTCTTTATTTTTTGTTATGCCTTTATTAAACATTGCCAAAGTAAATTCCTGTTTCCTGTCTCTAAAAAGCTGCTGCTGTGCTGCTTTTTGTTTTTGCAATGCAGCCTGCCGCTCCAGTCTTTGATTTTCCAAATACTGCTGTCTGGCTTTTTCAGAATATTTGTAAGGCTGATAGGGACTATAGGTGCCAGAATTAGATGTATTGGATATTTTTGCTGTGTTGCTGCTTGCAGGCTTTATACTTTCATAATGCCGGTTGGTTGCCGCATTTTCTCTGGCCTGCCGCACCTGTTGTGATGAGTATGCACCACGCTGGCTTTCATTTTGAGGTTGCGCAATTGTTGCAACTGCACAAAGTAAAAAACAAAAAGTTACAGCAATATATTTATCAGTACCTGTCATACAAAAAATTAAGTGTAACTACTGCTTGTACAATATGGTGAAAAAACCGCTTTGTAATTAGTGGGTATAATTTCAATAAGGTAGTTTATAAAAAGTGGCTGTTAGTGCAGCAGCCACTTTTTATAAATTTAAAACTTTTTAAAACTTAAACCCTTCAATCGTATTACCATCGGAGTGATAATAAATTACTTTTCCTAAATCATCAATAGTATAATCGGGACTGGTTTTATCACCCAATAACATATCGGCTGTGCGTTTGCCCGTAGCTTTATCTACAATAGTTACACCAGCATCTTTAGCCATATTGCTATTGCCAAAATTGGTAAGCATGGCAATAAAACCATTTGCCTGCTTGGTGGCTTTAAAGCGTTTGCTTATGCTTTGAAAACTTGATACTGCGGAAGACATACCTGCCACTGCTAATTGATTACTTCTTTTAATTTCACCATCCAATGCAGGGTCGGTGCTGCCATAATATCCTTTTGCATAACTAAGCTGTGCGCTATGCGCTGCAGATGCTGCACCTAACGCAAGGCTTGCCGCTCCACCAATACCCGACAATAATTTTCCGGTAATAGTACGGCCGGGTGCAGTTACATAAGTATGGTACACCAGCTTACCGTCTTTATCATACAGGTTGGCATTTTGTTCTGATGCTATAAATATTTTGTTGTCCAGTATTTGTAAAGAGCTTGGGTCTTCGTTTTTATTAAAGCCCAGGCCTTTAACCAACTCTTCCATTTCGCCGGTGTTAAAATTCATTTTGTAAATCATATCATTGGCGCTTATATAACCAATACCACCTTCGTCATTGTAGCCTACACATTGTTTTACTTTAAACCCTTTCTTCCAGGTTTTATCGCCACTCTCCAAGTCTAAAATATTTATCTGGTCGGTGGTTCTGTAATACAAGCCCGTTGGCACCATTTGTAAATCTCTTATTTCACCTTTAATTTCTAATGGTTTTTTGGTTACCGATTTACCTGCATCCAAATCTGCAATGCTGATGTAATTATCGCCATCGTCTTTTTGGGTGGCTAAAATCAATTTGTTGCCGGCTAATTTATAAGCAAGCACATCTCCTTTTAAATCTATATCGCTGTTCCATTTTTCTGTGCCGGTTGCAGGGTCAATAAGGTAAAGAGATGCTCTGTTTTTTCCCGAAGCATTTTTTGATTTTATTTTACCCAGCAAACCGCCGCCGCCGTTATTTGCTTTAGCAACATCTTCCTGCCTTTTTTCTGCAGTGGCAATTAACATGCCACGGCTGTCGTGTAAAATATATGCAACGGGAGATGGCAGCTCAAAACGTTTCCACATTTCTTTACCTGTTGCTGCTTCAAATTTTGTAAGTATGTCCTGGTTCCAAAAATAAAAACTGTTATCATCCTTATGCTGAAAAAAATCTGCTGATGTCATTGTCTGCATTTCATTGGCATCTTCATTATTGCCACCAAGGGCTTTAAAGCCGCCAAACATACCACCCTTTTTTTGTTTAGGGGCAACAACAGGCATGTCGCTCTTCATATCAATATTATACATTTCTTCGCCTGTTGCTTTGCTTAACTTGTATATTCTTTTAGTAGTGGCTATTAACACAGCATCGTTTAACTCTCCAGCCTCCGAAACAATTTGCTCACTGTTTTTTTCAAATATTTTTGTTTGCTCCCATACTTTTTGGCCGGTAGATAAATCAACCATCAGCAGCATTAAAGCGCCGTTTTTACTGCCGCCATAAAAAATAAGTTTATTGCTTTTAGGTAAATACAGGCGCTTGGTAACATTAGCAAGGCCATTGTCGGCAGAGTTAAAAAGTGTTTTACCCGTTACTACATCCACTACTTTATTAGTACCTTTTATAAGGCCTGTTTTTACAAGTACTATATAGGGTGTATTTTCAATAATATCTAAATTTGATTCTTTAATATTTTCAATATCCTCTGCCTTCCATACTTCCTGCCCTTCGGGGCTAAGGCCGTACAAAGCATCTTTAGTGGCAACAAGTAATACGCCTGCATCCGATACTTTATACCAGTTTATTTTTGAAGGAAAGTTCTTTTGCCAATCGGATGGCTTTTGAGCAAACGTAATTGCAGTGCTGATAGCTAAAAGCATTACTGATAGTATTATTTTCATTGTAAGAGTTTTATTTAAGCAAATATTAAAAACTGCGGAAGCTGAACAATACCCCCGAGAGGGTATTTTTGCCTTGTCGTAAGATTTTTTGTACTTTTTAACTGTGCAGCAAATTAAGATTTAGGTATTTGCTGCATAAAAATGTCTGTATCAAAGCTTTGATACAGACATTTTTTATAGGCAAGTATTAGTGATTTTAAACATGTTGTTTTGCTTAAGCATTGCGTGGATGCGCTGCTGCGTTATTGTTTCATAAGCTTATAGTTTGTTGCGATTCCATTTTGAATAACAAGAACATTGTATATACCTGCTGATAAATACTGCACATCATATTTATTTCCATTTTGCCTCACAAAAATTTTAACCGTGCGGCCAGTCATGTCAACAATACTCACCCATTGAACGGGACTTGTTGTTTGTAGATAAAAATAATTTATTGCCGGGTTAGATAGCAATACTATTTCTTCAATTTGATTTTTTTGAAGCCGAACTATGTTAGAGTATTTATACAGCCCGTCGTTATCTATCATTTTTAACCGATAGTATTTAACCTTAGTTGCCCAAGGATTGTAATCGGTATAAGTATAATTGTGGCTGCCTAAAGTATTTAATGCTGTAGTAACACCTATTTTGTTGTAATTAATACCGTCGATACTGCTTTCTATTTCGTACAGCAATACATTTATTTCATGCTCAGTTTTCCATTGCAGCAATGTACCGTTAGCATTTACAGTACCACTAAAGTTTAATAATGTAAGTGGTAGTGCCCCACTATTAGTTGCTAAAATATACTCTGTAAACTGCCCAGTACATTCTAAAAAATTACTTGTTTGATTTAAACTTAAATTATCTGCTTGAAACCAAAAAGTATTGGAGTTGCCTGCATCAAAACCGTTATTATTTCTTTTAAATAACTTTAGTTGTGGCTCATTTGCTACAGTTACATTTGGGTTATTTGTATAGTCGTATTGTGCAGTGTATCTTGCAGCTGCATCTCCATTTACAACAAATACTCCACCATACCTATTATTACCTGCTATAGGTAAATTTAAATTGGTAACAGAGTTTGGCAATTCATTTACGCCATAAACATGAATACCATCTGCATTGCCAGCACTCATTGATGTAGTTAATACATCGGCACCTCCTGTGCCAAAACTTACATTAGCTGTACTTGCATTACCTGCATATTGATGCCCACTTACATCGCCTATTGGTGCACTACTTATGGCAATATCGCTAATGCCATATATTGTACCATGGGTTGTTCCTTTATAATCATACACTACAGAACTGCCAGAGTTGTAGGTGCCAGAAGTTGGTACTTCATCAAAACGATAATAGTGTACCAAATTGCCGTACAGTACATCACTTGAGTTTATTTTGCGTACCATTCTATCTCTTACTTCTGTTTGTGTAAGCGGAGTATTGTAAAAACATATTTCATCAATAGCATTACTCCTAAATGGATTGGCGTCGCTAAAACCAATGCCAGCATACACTTCTGCAAAATTGGTTGGCCATTGTGTAACTGGTGCATTGCTGTTGCTTAAAATACCATTTAAATAAGAGGCAATTATATTAGTTGTTTTGTTCCAAGCTAATGCAACATGATACCATTTGTTTGGCTCAATGGTTACACTGCCCGTATTTATGCTGTATCGGGTGGTAGTAGCATTTGTGGTGCTATTATCATCTCCAAATATTACATCTATGTTTCCATTTTGTAAAAGCTCAAAACGTATGCCTTTATTACCACCTTCGTTACCTTTTAAACCACCTGTGGTTAAAATGCCTTGTGGTGTTGCATGTAAACCACCAGCATTAAACCAAAAAGTTATAGTACCTGCATTTGGCATAGTACCCCAATTGTTTAAGGCAGCTTTACCATAAGTATAATTACGATAATTATTGCCACTGCCTGGCCTTGACACAGTTACAGCTTCATCTGTATTGTTTCCGGTATAATTAGCACAAGTGAAAATTGGTGTACGGCTATCGCCAATGGTTTTTAAATTATCGGTTGCTCCCATTGGGCCAATGCCTGCAACTAATCTATCGGCTCCGTTTAAATTGTATGTGTCAAATTTGTACAAACTTTGTAAACCTGTTTCATTACCTACATAATTGGTATTTACATTGGTGTTTATTTCATCGCCGCTTAATACCCTGTTCCAAAATCTTGCTTCGGCAATAGTGCCAGCAAAGTATTGGCCTAGTATTGGTAAAATTTTGTACGATGCTCCAGTAGCTGCGGCACTGCTTACAAACCTACCATCTACATACAAACGCAATGCACCATTGGTACAACTTACTGCTACATGATGCCAACCCACTAATGGTTGTGTATAACCACATCTACCTTGATGATTATAATAACCATTCTGTTCCCAAACTTCAATACCATTACTACCCACCATTAAATTTAAACCGCTGGTGTTATTGTATGCATAAATATCTGGAGCAGCTAACATTACTCTGTTGCCTTTGGTTAATCTGCCCGTATTGGTAACTATAGGTTGGGCTACACTGGTCGATAATTCAGGTTTTACTATAAACTCTATTGTAAAATTATTGGTAGTATTTATTGCAGTATATGCAGTAGAAAATACGCCGCCACCTTTACCATTTAATTGAATACCACATGGTGAGCCCGGTACTGGAACGATGGTACACCCAAAAGATGGAGTAGTAGCAGTGCCACTTGTTGTTCCATTTAATGTAGTACTTGTTGCTGTACATTTATTAATTACAGTTTGTGCAGTGCCGTTTATTGTATTATCATTAAAGTTATAATACGCTACTAAGTTAGTTTCGTTTCCCGAAAGATTATAGCCAATATTACTTTGTATTTGTGCTTGCGTAAGTGCTGTATTCCAAATACTAATTTGATCAAGCTTGCCAATGTATTCCTCTCCGCCTGTACCATTTTGCCCAATAAATAAATTATTGGTTACACTTGTAGATGGTGTATTTGAAGTTGCTAATGCGCCAGATTGTGCACCATCTACATAAATTTTTAAAGAAGTGCCATCATAAGTACCTACTACATAATGCCACAAATTATCATTTACATTGGTAGTACTTATAGCAAAGTTTGTATTGTTAAATTGAATTTCTGCTCTACCTGTTGATGTGATGTTTAAACTATAATTTTGTCCGCCACTTGCTCCTTCTTTGTAAACAATACGTTTGGTTGTTGCAGTTGCTTGATTTGTTTTAACATAAGCAGCTACTGTAAATTGTGTTACCGATAACGAAGCATTGTGTGGCACAGAAATATTATTGCCGCTTACCAAATTAACAGTACACTCAGGCTCAGCAAAAGCTGCTGCTGTACAACTAAATACAGGTTGTGTGCTATTGCCTAAAGTAGTTCCGTTTAATAGACTACCAGTAGTAGCACATTGGTTTGTTACTAATCTATTTTGACCATTATAAGTATTGTTATTAAAATTATAATAAGCTTGCAAACCAGTTTCATTGCCAGTTAGCACTTCATCTAATTTATCTTGAATTTCAGTTTGTGTTTTGGCAGTATTCCAATAACGTACTTCATCAATATTGCCCATAAAATTGCTAAAACTACCGCCAGATGCAATAAATAAACTTTGTGTGGTTGCTAATACACTTCCTGTTGCTGGGGTGCTAACATCTAAATTACCATCTACAAATAAATTAAGATTAGTGCCTGTGTAGGTAAATGCAATATGATGCCATTGGTTATCATTTAATGCCATTGTGCTAAGTAACGTTTTGTAATTTGTATTTGTACCAGCTGTACCTAAATTGGTTGCAGCAAATATTTTACCTGTTGATGCTTGTAGTGCTAATTGTGTAGTAAAATCATAAGGGCCGTTTCCTTTTTGCAAAATAATCCTGCTGCTAGCTATATCGGTGCCTGCTTTTATCCATGCCTCATAAGTAAAAGCTGTAGTTGGGTTTAAAGTTGCATTGTTAGGAATAGATAAACCAATATTTGCACTAGCATCGCTACTTAAACCACAAGTTGGTATAGCATTTGGCTGTAAGCCAGAAAATGAATTGCTCGACGTTAATGCAGTATTACAGCTTGTAGCACAGCCATAATCAACAACAACTGTATAATTACCAGGTTGTGTAATGGTATAACTTTGATTGGTAGCACCAACTATATTTACACCATAGCGTTTCCATTGATAATTGGTTGCTTTGGAGCAATAGTAAGTGCTGTCGGTTAAAAAAGTGCCATTATTAAAACTACCATCACTATTTAAAATAATTGGTGTTAAAAATTTTATTTGACCATTAATTAAATCGGGATTTACAGAGAGTTCGGCAATTGAAATCCATGAACTTGAGTTAGAGGGAATATTAGCCCTTACATATCTGATATTTGGGATAGGATTATTTAAGGTGAATTTATGATTAACGGCATAATTTAATGGATTGGCAAGCCCAGATAAATCCACTGCTGTAGTCCAAGTAGTTCCATTGGTAGAAACCTCTAATTTACTACCTGCGCCAAAAACACCTGTTGGAGTTTGGTCCATTACAAGTAATAATTTTTCAATTATTTGCGGTGTTTGCAAATCAACCATATAAGTAGAAGGCCCATAATTTCCACTACTCCAGCTTGTACAAGCGTTATCATCTACACCCGATGGTTGTGGATTTGGGCCATAGGTAGATGAAGCTGTTGTTGGTTTATTGGTAGAAATAGCGGCTACGGGTATTACAGTAGAGTTGTTTGTACCATATTTTGTTGCTAAATAATTTTCTACAGTCGTTCTATCGCTTGAATTTAATTCAGAGTCATAAACAATTACTTCTGCAATGGCACCATTACCAAAATAACCTCCATCTTCCCTTCTGCCTATAGAAAAACCTGCTGTACCAGATTCTGATGCAACGCCCCCTCCTTGAGAAACAACAACAGCTTGTTGATTCATTCTTACATTTAATTTATTGGGTGCAATACCACTATTGTAGAACGATAGTAAAGTTGGCTTTGCTTTTAAAGTATCAAACCAGTTAGCTGGAACACTGGCATTATTGCCACCATTTACTCCGTCACTATAAATAAAATTTGTGCCTGGGCTGCTTTGATAAGAACAAAGTAAAGTACTTCTTCTAAAAGTAATGTAATTCATTGCCAGACTATTACAAGCCGCTTTACTTACAATAAAAACTGTACGACCAGCGCCTGGTGTTACAACATTATTTACGATGTTATTTAAAAAATCATTACTACCATCGAAATTTATAGCAGGCTGCCCATTAAAAGCACTTGCCTGAAATGTAGGTTGGTTGCTTACTGTGGCTTGGCTTACATTGTAGCCATTGCCACTTTGGTCGGTCCATGCACTTACGGTTGTACCGTTAAGGGTTACGCCGGCATCAGCTTTTAGCCATAATACAGAACCAGATGGAATTTGGGCTATTGCCGATAAAGTTAAAATGCTAAGGAAAAGAGTAAAAAACTTTTTCATTTTTATATTATTTGAATAATACAAAAATGGGATGAGATAAAGCCAAAAAAAATACCCCCGAGGGAGTATTTTACTATTATTTTTATTTTTTTAAATCCACCTCTTTTTGTGGGCAATATTAACCACTTGAGTACGACTATTTACATGTAGCTTTTCATAAATGTTAGCTACATGCTTACGCACCGTTTTTGGACTAATAAAAAGTTTTTCGCCAATAAATTTATAATTTTTGCCACTAGCCAGTTCCTTTAACACATCCATTTCCCTTGTGCTAATGCCTGCATTATCTTCCTTAATAGGCAAGTCTTCTTCTTCGTTAGCATAAGCATGCATTGGTACAGCCATTAGCATATTCATTGCTTTACGGGCTATTAATGGACTCATAGGTATGCCATTGTGCTCATGTACATTTACTATGGCATCTACAATTTCTACTGCTTTATCTTCTTTTAGTAAATAGCCATGTGCTCCTGCTTTTATGGCTTCAAATATTTTATCGCTATCTTCAAAAACGGTTAGTACAATAAATTTTATAGAGGGGTAGTTTGCCGTAGCCAATCGTATAGTTTCAATTCCGTTACAGCCCGGCATTTCTAAATCCATCAATACTACATCAGGTACTTGTTTGGTTTTGTTAAGCTGTTCTAAAAAATTATCCCCACTTTCAGCTTCTAATAAAAGCGATATTTCTGCAAAACCATATAATTTTTCTTTAACCGTTTGTCGATTAATTTTTTTATCATCTACTATTGCCAGCAAAATACTCATAATACAAATATATACAAGCTGGTATTATTTATAAATACTCACTTGAGGGTATTTTTTATGGTAATGTTACATCCGCTTTTAGAATGAATGCTTACATCTAACCCAGCTTCTTTAGCTCTCCATTGAATATTTTCTAAACCATAGCCATTAGTTTTACTATTGATGTCAAATCCCTTACCATTATCAGTTATTTGAATAAGTAAATCATCTTTTGTATTTAATGTGTAATTAATATCCGTAGCATTTGCATGTTTAATAATATTTTGTACAACCTCTTGCATTATTTTATTTAAGTGTATGGCTTTACTTGCTTGTAAAGTAAAGTTGTTGGTGATGTTCTCATCGGCATCAAAACTTATGTGTTCAAAATTTTTAAGTAGCTTAAAACAGTAGTTTTTAAACCCATCACTAAATTCCTGTACAGTAATTTCTTTATTGTTTAGTACCCAAATAGTTTCTCTAAGGCTACTTAGTATTTGCTCTGCATTGGTTTGCATTTTTTGCAAATCTGCATTATCGCCTGTTGTACTTTTAAGTTGTTGCACATTGGCTATTAAAGCACTAGTGTAGGCTCCCATATTGTCGTGTAGGTCTCGGCTTATGCGTTGGCGTTCAATTTCTAGCTCTTCTTGTAATTTAAGGGCTTGTAATTTTTTTTGAAACTTACGTTTATTTATAGCTTGCACTATTTGCCACATCAAAATTATTGTAGCTAAAATTGCTAATAAATAAAACCACCATGTTTTATAAAAAACTGGTTTTATTGTTAGGTCAATTAATTTTACTTCCTTAGATTCTTCTCCATTTTTTTTTGTTTTTAATAAAAAAGAATATCTACCAGCAGGTAAGTCTTTGTATCTAACTACTGTATTTCTTCCTCCATCTATCCATTGGTTATCGTAACCTTCTAGTTTATACAAATAAGAAAGTGCCACTTCGTTTACCAAATCCATAGCAGCAAATTCTATACTAATAGTATTTTTATTGTACGGAAATTGTAATTGCTTAATATTCCAAGCGGCAGTATCTTTATTTAACCATGTATCATTTATAGCAATGGCTATTATATTGGGGTTAAAGCTTTTTTTTGACTCTGTTATATTTTGCGGTGTAAATGCGGTAATTCCATTGATGCCTCCAAAGTAAAGGCTACCACTACTATCTTTACAATAAGCATTGCTGTTAAATTCGTTTCCTTGTAAGCCATCGTTTTGGGTATAATTTGTAAAGGCATTTGTAAATGGGTTGTATTTATTTAATCCTACATTATTGCTTATCCAAATGTTTTTTAAATTATCTTCTATTAAAGTGTAACAAAAATTATTACTTAATCCATTTGCTGTAGTAAACTTGTCAAGTAATTGCCCCTGAATATTATAGTGAAATACTCCCCCTAAAGTTGCTATATAAATGCTGTTATCTGTTGCTTGTATAATATGTTTGGCAAGCGTTAATTCTGTTTCAGGTAATTTTTTAATTTCATCCCCTAAAGTTTTAATATAAGTGCCATTTGATGTGCCAACCCAAATTGTACCGTTATTTATTTTTTGTATGGCAGTAATAAGTTCAGGAAATTTTGTGCTATCATTTATAATACAAGTATTGTCATTCTTTAATGTTAAATGATAAAGTGTTTTATTATACTCCATTAAAATATTGCTTTCGTTTAATGCACAAACTTGTGAGTAGTAAAGTACGTTTTTAATATTTAGCTTTTTATTTAGATAAGGCTTATACTCATTGAAAGAATAAGTTTTATAGTTATACACCACAAAATTTTGAGTAGATGCAAGTAAAACCTTGTTATTGCCCAATGGTATTGTACTGTTAAAGGCTAAATATTGAATTTTATTAAGCTGCTGTTGTGCTTTTTTAGGCAAAGTGTGGGTTATGTTTTCTCCTGTTTGTGCATTATAATATTTTATTCCATTGCCAACAGGTATATTGTAAATGTTATTTTTATCGTCGGTAAATATGCCCTTACTTAAATCGGGTAAGCCAATATTGCTGCTATAGTTTGTAAACGTACTTTTTTGTAAATTAGCATAGCTTATACCGTTAGGGTTGTTTATTACCCACAAATAGTTGTATGCAGAGAAGCATTTACTAAAAAACAAATTGCCTCCAATTGATTTTGGATTTTGCCCGTCATACTTATAAATATTTAACAACTTAAAGCTTTCATCGTACTCATAAAGACCAACACCACCGATGCCAATAAATGATTTTTTTAAAGCTGAATCATAAAAGTAGTAAGAAGCTAAGTTGTCCTGATATTCTTTGACTTTGGGTGATATGAGAACTTTTTTATTGAGTGTTTGCGTAGCCTCGTCAAACTCTACCAAAAAAATAAATTTGTTTTCTACTGTTAAAAATCGAATAGTGTTTTTGCCCATGTAATGTACATTAGATACCACAGAGAAAGAGTTGGACAGCTTTGTATCGCTTGATGAAAATGTAGAAGTAAGGGTGCTGTATTTTATTATTTTATTGGCCTTAGAAAGTAAAAAATAAATAGAATTTTCATCTTCTTTTACATAAGAGTAGTACGGAAGATTTACTACTATTTTATTTGTTTGTTTTTGTAACTCAGGAATTTTTTCACTTTTTACAAGTGTAAGTGTTTTTGCATCAAAAAAATCAATTTGTTCACCATACGATACTCTAGCCACCCACTTACCCGATTTTATATTACAGAAGTATATATTTCTGTATAAACTTGCTCTTTCATCATTTTTTATTATAAATTTTATATTGCCTGTTTTTGCCTCAATTACTTCAACACCATTTTCGCCACCTAGCCAAATATTTCCATAAAAATCTTCCCAAATGGCTGTATAAATATAACTGTGTAAACTGTTGGGTTTATTTTTATCAAATTGGTATTGCTTAAAATTTCTGCCATCGTACCTGCAGATACCATCGCTTGTAGCCATCCATATAAATCCCTTTTTATCTTTAATTATATCGTTTACAGAATTTACATTCAGCCCTTCTTTTACAGTAATTTTTGTGAACTGCAATGGCTGTGCTACAACTGCATTGTAAAGAATAATAAAAACAATATACAGTAGTTGTTTTTTCATTTTATAACTACAACAAAATTAATAAGCTATTGAGTCTAAAAATTCAGTGCCCTGAAAATACTTTAAAGTGATTAGTAGAAAAGACGTAAAGAAATTCCAGCTGTTATGCAATAGAAGACTTAGCAACCCCTACCAAAGCAATACAAAGGCATCAGATACTTTATATCAGTTTACTTTAGAAGGAAAATTCTTTTGCCAGTCGGATGGCTTTTGAGAAAATAGTACAACGGTACTTAGAGCTAAAAAAGCGACCGTATTATTTTTTGCATTATTTAAGTTTTATTTGAGCAAATATGTTGAATCGTAAATATTTTGCAATACCCTTCAATGCGTATTTATTTGTTTTCGTGTAGGCCGTATAAATTTTGTAAGATCTGTTTTGCCGTTTTAGAAAATTGTATATACGTATTTCAGGAGCTGGAGCACAACATTATTAAACACAGCAAAGCCACCGAAGCACTGGTGCAGCTGCGTAAAATGAACAGCCACATTTTACTGGTGATAGAAGATAAAGGAAGGGGCATGACGGCAGAAAAAAAAGCGGCATTGGCATCAGCAATTTAAAAAGCAGGGTGCAATTGTTAGATGGTAATATGCAATATGACAGCAGCGAAAATGAAGGCACCACGGCTATTTTGAGGGTGCCGTTGTAAAATTATTCCCACTGCCAAAAACGGCCAAATAATCCAAGGTCAGTGCCAGTTTTAATAAAAGTGGCAACTGCAACAGGTTTGCTGCCTGCAACTTTTAAATCAATTTTTTTTGCAGGGCCGGTTATATCGTATGAGTAAATAATTGCCATCGGCACCAGTATTTTAATTTTGGTTGCTTCAATATTTACATGTGCAGTGTCGCCATAAGTGGCCTGCAGCTGCTGTTGCAGTTTTTCTTTTTTGGGTACTGTAAAAGCCGCAACTATAACGGCAATTATAAAAGCTATAGTAAACCAGCCCGATATTTTTTCATTCAATTTGTATTTCCAAAAAAGTACAACCAGAAGATTTATTTAAAATACCCATTGCAGGGTATAACAAAAATTAAAACTGTAATTATTTTCACTGCAAATAAAACTTTAAACCTTTTTATGATGAATGTAACCGAATGGATGAGCTGGGAAGGTGGCATAGATTTAGTAGCGGCAACCTCCCCCAATTTGCAAACACCCAATATAATTGTACACTTAGGCCGCATGGTAAACACACCTGTGGGCAAAGCACCTAGCGGTATGCTTTTTTGGCAACCCGATGCCAATGCTGCGCCGCTGGTGTTTGGCTTTGTTAGCACTGATGCAACAGTGGGGGCTTATTTTGGCCCTAAAATATTTGCAGGCACACCGTTTGAAGCTGCTCCTGTAATGGATGCAACAATTTATATACAAATAAACGCAACCAGCGCTTATGCAAAATGTGTAACTAGTGACTACGCTTTTGAAGTAGAGATGAGTGATTTTACAGCGCCCTGTCTTATTAACAGAGAGCCTTCAGCCATGCCTCCGTTTTACCAGCAGGGAGTGGAAATACATGCTCGTAAAGTTTCTTTAAAAATAAATGGAGAAAATATAAATATTAGTGTACCACCTTTTGGTATTACCGGCGGACCGGCAAGCGTAGTATCACCCAATGGAGTGTATGCCCGTTAAACCTTACCTTTAATACGGGAGCAGTAATTGCTGCTCTCATTTATTTTTATGAAAAAAATTGCTGCTTTTGTTACCTTTTTGCTACTGGTGCATTTTTCTTATGCACAATTAAATAAAGAACAAAAAACTATTCAGCAAACTTTTTTTAGTTTTCTAAAATTTTATAAAGCCAACGAAACAAAGTTTAATTCTTTTCAGTTGTATAAAGGCACCGGTAAAGAAAATGCACCTCCTTATAAAATACGATGGGCAGCAACAGAAAAATATTTTAGTTATTTGAGAACAAGCGTTCCTTATGTTGGCGAAGCATATATAAATGCCGAACGCAATCATTTTAAATATTCCGACAGCTGTTTTAAAGCCGACCCCACAGAAGAAATTGCCGCAGGTTTTGATTACGACCGCTGGGCCGGCGGGCAGGAAGACATCAGCTACACTATAAAATGGTACACAGCACCCAAAAATAAATACACAGTTATCATCACTGGCAATATTGCTGAACTAAAAATTGGCAGTGAGCTTATGAAAGGAATGACAGAAAAAGACCGCAGCTGGAGCATGGTACCTTTTGTAAAAGAAAAAAGTAAATGGGTTATGGCCGATAATATTTACCCTATTGATGTAGCTGAAACCCCATAGTTTGCTGTATTTATAATAACTCCCTTTTAGCACCGTTTCAAAAAAATAAAATTTCGTTATTAGAAATAATTTTCTACTTTTGTTTAGTTGCATAAACAACTGTATGCCAAACAACCAATTTAAGAAGGGAGAACTCTACAGCTTTATGACGGGCAAGGCCAGTACGGCAATAGCACGGCGGCTGCAAAAAAATTTTAAGCAGGCCGGTATTGATATTACAGTGGAGCAATGGAGTGTGCTGTATCATTTATGGAAAGCCGATGGGATGAATCAGCAGGACTTATGTAATGCTACTTTTAGGGATAAGCCAAGTATTACAAGGCTGGTGGATAATTTAGAAAAACTGGCGCTGGTAAAACGCAATGCATCCAAGCAAGACAGACGGATGAATATTATTGCTATAACCGAAGAAGGACGGGAGCTGGAAGAAAAGTGCATGGAAATTGCTAATACAACATTGAACGAAGCACTGGAAGGAGTAACAAACGGGCAAATTGAAATTGCGAAGGAAGTGCTGCAGACTGTGTATGATAATTTGAAATAGAGAGAGAGCCCCCTCCCCCCCCTGAAGGGGGAACCAGCGAAGAACTAAGCGAACTGGTGTACAAAAATTGAAAGAAACTACAAATAATAATGCTCTGGTTCCCCTTCAGGGGCGGAGGGGCTCAAAACAACTTGTATGAATACAACAACACCCACCATCACAGCCCTTAAAGGCGGTGAATGGTTAATTAAAGAAAGCAATGCTTTTGAAACTTTTACTCCCGAAGATTTTAACGAGGAGCAACGCATGGTAAAAGATATGTGC
>JAGVCC010000182.1 GCA_020059395.1 Chitinophagales bacterium
AAAACTATCAGCGCTTCATCATCACCTATAATTTGCTGCGTAAGTTTTATGGCGTGCCCGGTTCCATAACGCTCATTTTGGGTTACAAAGTGGCTGTTTATGTTAGGGTACTTTTCCTTTACATAGTCTTGTATTTTTTCTCCTAAGTAACCAATTATAAATACAAAGTCCTTAATACCTGCCTCGTGTAACTGGTCAATAATTATACTAAGAATAGTTTTACCTGCAAGCGGAATTAAGGCTTTTGGTTGTGTGTAGGTGTGCGGACGCAGTTTAGTGCCTGCACCGGCCACTGGTATAATAACCTTCATGCTTTTAGTATTGTTAAGTGCCTTTGTTTTAAAAGGCTGTGAAATTACAGCTTTTTCATTTAGGCTATGTATTTTTTACGCCACTTGCCTGACGCTGTATTATCATATCATAAGAGCTTTAAACACAAATTGCATAGATAGTTGCAACACAGGCCGGCGGCTTTCAGATATATTTGAAACTGTGCATTGATCTAACAGTATTTTGATACCGGTATTATATCTTTGCGGCAAATTTTATAACATGCAAAAAGATACCGCCGTTTTTAACCTTATTGATAAAGAACTGGAGCGCCAGCGGCATGGAATTGAGTTGATTGCCTCTGAAAACTTCACCAGCCTGCAGGTTATGCAGGCAATGGGCACCTGCCCCACCAATAAATATGCTGAGGGTTATCCAGGCAAACGGTATTACGGCGGTTGCGAAGTGGTAGATGAAATTGAACAACTGGCTATTGACCGGTTAAAGCAGGTATTTAACTGCAGCTGGGCCAATGTGCAGCCACACAGTGGAGCCAGCGCAAATGCGGCAGTTTTTTTAGCAGTTATGAAACCCGGGGAAAAATTTTTGGGGCTTGATTTAAGTATGGGTGGCCACCTTACACATGGCAGCCCGGCTAATTTTAGCGGTAAAACCTACCATGCTTTGCATTATGGAGTTACTAAGGATGGTATTGTAGATTATGAACAATTAGAAAACTTAGCCCGTACAGAAAAGCCTAAAATGATAATTTGTGGTGCCAGTGCTTACAGCCGTGACTGGGATTATAAGCGCATACGTGCCGTAGCCGACGAAATTGGCGCTGTAGTTTTTGCAGATATTGCTCACCCTGCCGGTTTAATAGCAGCTGGTTTATTAAACGACCCATTCGACCATTGCCATATTGTATCATCAACCACACATAAAACATTACGTGGGCCACGTGGCGGCGTTATCATGCTGCGCCACGATTTTGAAAACCCATGGGGCTTGAAAGACCCTAAAGGCAATTTAAGAATGATGAGTTCGTTGCTGGACCTTGCTGTATTTCCAGGATCACAGGGCGGGCCTTTAGAGCATGTAATTGCAGCTAAAGCAGTTGCCTTTGGAGAAATTTTGTCACCAGATTTTAAAGCTTACGGCCAGCAGGTAATAAGTAATGCACAGGCAATGGCAACAGCATTTGTAAGCCGTGGTTATAATCTTATTAGCAATGGAACAGACAACCATTTAATGTTGATAGACCTGCGCAATAAAAACCTTACCGGTAAAAAGGCACAAGAGACTTTAGACAAAGCCCACATAACGCTTAATAAAAATGCGGTACCTTTTGATGATAAATCTCCTTTTGTTACAAGTGGTATACGGGTTGGTGTACCTGCTATTACCACAAGAGGTGCAAAAGAAGCGGATATGGAAACGGTTGTAAATTTTATTGATAAGGTTTTAATGAATGCTGATGATGAAGCTGTAATTGCAGCTGTTAAAGCAGATGTAAAAAGCTTTATGCAGCAATTTCCTTTATATACTGAACTTGGATAGGCTTTAGTTTTAAAAATGAATACCTACATAAACTAGGGAATAAATAAACAGGTTTTGTAAAACATACGTTTAATTTTTTTTATGATACAGCGCATTCAATCTGTTTGGCTTTTAGTGGCAGCTATTTGTGTGTTTTTAACTTTTAAGCTGCCTTTTTACAGCGGCACAAGGCCCGGCTTTGTGCCTAAGTTTGTTGGCGACACAGACAAACTAACCGGCACCGATAACTTATTTTTAATATTAACAACATTTACTGTTGGCGCATTGGCAGTTGTTATAATTTTTTTGTTTAAACAACGTACCCTGCAACTAAGGCTTTGTGTGCTGGGTATTTTACTGGAGGCTGTCTTAATTTTTTTATACTACAGCGGCACTAAAAAATTTCTACCGGGTGGCACTTACGCATTGTGGGCTATTTTGCACAGCGTGGTGGTTATTTGTTTTTTTATGGCTGCCAGGGCTATAAATAAAGATGAAAAGCTAATTAAGGAAAGCGATAGGCTGCGGTAACAGTAAGCCTGTTTATAAAAATTTCCCGGTATAACTTTCTTTTAGTTTTTTAAGCCCGGCGGGAACACCTGCATACACTAAATTACCTCCTGCGTCTCCAGCTTCCGGGCCAAGGTCAATAATCCAGTCGGCGCTTTTTATTACATCCGTATTATGTTCTATCACCAGTATAGAATGCCCTTGTTCTATTAAGGCATTGAATGAGCCCAAAAGCTTTTTTATATCATTAAAATGCAGGCCTGTTGTAGGCTCATCAAAAATAAAAAGAATAGAGCCCTGCGCTTTTCCCTTGCCTAAAAAAGAAGCCAGTTTAACACGTTGTGCCTCGCCGCCACTTAATGTATCTGATGATTGGCCCAGTTTTACATACCCTAAACCAACATCGCTTAATGGTTTTATTTTTAGAGCAACGGCTGGTTCGTCGGCAAAAAAATCAACCGCATCATCCACACTCATTTCAAGTATATCAAAAATGTTTTTATCGTTGTACTTTACTTCCAGTACTTCTTCTTTAAATCGTTTGCCGCCGCATACATCGCAGGTTAAATGCACATCTGCCAAAAACTGCATTTCAACAATCTGTTCGCCTTCTCCTTTGCAGGCATCACACCTTCCTCCATCCACATTAAAAGAAAAATGTTTTGGCAAAAAGCCCCGTATTTTACTAAGAGGCTGGCGGCTGTACAAATCCCTTATTTCATCATAAGCTTTTACATAAGTAACCGGGTTACTTCTGCTTGATTTACCAATGGGATTTTGGTCAATCATTTCAATTTGCGTTACATAATCCACATCTCCGGTTACCGCTTTATGCATACCGGCCTTATCAATATACTCGCCTTTTAATTTTTGTAACGCCGGGTATAAAATTTGTTTTACCAGTGTGGTTTTTCCACTGCCGCTTACACCGCTTACCACACACAATGTATTAAGCGGAAACTCCACAGTAATATTTTTTAAATTGTTTTGCCTTGCACCCACCACTTTAATACTGCGGTTCCATTTACGTATATTTTTAGGTGGCTCTATCTGTAATGCACCGCTTAAATATTTACCGGTAAGACTTTCTTTATTTTTTATCAGTTCGTCATAATTTCCTGCAGCCACCACTTCGCCACCCAAGTGACTTGCCAATGGCCCCATGTCAATTATATGATCCGCTTCTCTCATCATCAATT
>JAGVCC010000357.1 GCA_020059395.1 Chitinophagales bacterium
GCACCAGATGCAAAAGCTGCTTGTATGGGTTTAGCCTGGCTTACCTCGTTAATTCCTAATTCATCTCTTACATGTGCGCCTAATGCATCATAAGCAGTAAGTTCTTTTGCAACCTGCATGGCCGTTTGTTGCGTCAATCCACGCTTTTCATATATTTCTGATAAAATTTTTAATTCTGCTTCCGGCATTTCCAGCAGTTCCTGTCTTTCTCTTTCAATATCTGCTTTCTCAATGTCTGTTTGAGAACTTACCGAAACATATTCGCCTGCGGCCATTGACAATGCCCCCGCAACAAGGCCGGCAATAGTGGCTAATAAAATGGGCTCCCTCGCAGAACTGGCTGTTGCTATGCCAATGGCAAGGCTTGATACAGAAATAATACCATCGTTAGCACCTAAAACTGCTGCCCGCAGCCAATTACTGCGGTGTATATAATGATTGTCTAAATAGTTATCGAGTGTTATCATAATACTATGTGATGTTGCTAATGTCCTTCAAGCCTTCCGGCAATTTTTTTGCATCTTGTTAAAAACGCAAGTGCCTGCTAAGAAAGATGGTAGTACTTACGTGGCAAAAAATGATGATGAAGTTAACAACTAAAAACCAAATGGCATTTAGTTAATCCCGATATTGATTTGTTAGTATTACAATTGTTGGTTGTTATTACCAACATTGCAATTGCGGCAAATTTTTGGCCGCCTTTTAAAAAACAAGCAGCGGCCAAAAATGAAGTGATGCACCAACAGCTGTAGCAAATGCTGGTGCTGCTTTACTATGAAAATGAAAAAATAGTGAAAAGTAGCAAGCATTCATTTAAGAGCATGTTACAATCTATCTACTCAGCAACCACCTTTGCGGGGTGCGCTTTTATACATCATTTTGCCATCCCGTTCTACATAGTCACCAGCTACAATAGGGTAGGCATACTTGGGGGCATACGATACACCGTTGCTGCGTATCATTATTTTGTCGTTAACTTTCAGGCCACGCAATAGCTCAAATTCTTTAGCAGCACTTTCCAGTCCAAAACTTAAAATATAATCCACACCTTCAATTTGGGCCATTATGCCAAACCCTAATCTTGAACCTGGCGGAAGCGAAAGCGATGTTATCACAGCTTCCATTTTGGAGGAATCTTTTATATACGGGTCCAATTTTTCGGCACCGGCAAGTACTTTTTTACCCTTGGCAGATGTTTTCCATTTATTGAAGTGAATACCGTCAGGCGTAGCCTCCCATTGTTTCATTGCGGCTTGCTGGTCAGCGGCAGCGGGTTGTTTTTGGGGCGATTTTTTAACGGTGTCTTTTTTAGTTTCACGGTTTGCAAATACCAAACCGCTCACCACAACCAGCAGTATGATTAACGCATAGATAACCTTTTTCATGTTTTTTGAAGTTTTAATTAACATAGTTTTGTTTTCTTATCAATCATAACTTTTAAGGCATGTACAAGTTTTTTATGTCCTATTAAAGTTAGTGCAATAAAATTACAATGCTATACTGCTGTTTTCTGCAATTGCATTGTAAATAGAATTGTAAACTTTGTAAATAAATTGCTTACAGTATGCTTTTTAGAACAAATCTGTTATTTAAACGCAAACACCTGGTCGGATTATTGGCACTCCTCTGTACCGGCATCATTTGCGTGGCCTTCACCATTACCGGCAGTAACGACTTTGACATTGCTAAAAGAGAAGTGTTGCTTCGCCGCATCGGGCATGAAATATTACTGCAGTCTGGCGACAGTACATCAAGGGTATTGCCGGTAAAAAAGATTACCGAAAATAAATATCAGTTAAGTTTTGAAAAGGAATTTACTTTTCAACCGGACTCTTTGGTGGCTACTACGCAACGCCTGTTAAACAAAGACCCGCTGGCAAGCGACTATGTTGTGGATGTGCTAAACTGTGCCAATGCCAGTGTGGCATATGGATATGCCATAGCAAAAAATAAAAAAGATGATATTATAACCTGCCTGGGAAGAAGGCAACCTGTAGCATGTTACATTATTAATATTACATTTAAACCAACGGCTGTAATTACAACAAAGTATACATATTTACTTGCTGCCCTGTTATTTTTGGCATTGACCGGGTTTATAATTTGGAAATATTTTAAGCCACAAACAACTCAAACTGAGTTGGCTGACACCCCGCAAATAGTTGAAGGATGCCATGCTGCCCTTTTCAATTTGGGAGCCATGTTGTTTGACACCGAAGCCCGTAAACTTATGCTGAATGACACGACTATTGAATTAACCAAAACTGAAACCCGTGTGCTGCGCATTTTTGCAGTAGCACCTAATCAGGTTATAGAACGGAGCCGGCTGCAAAAAGAAATATGGGAAGATGAAGGGGTTATTGTTGGCCGCAGCCTGGATATGTTTATATCAAAACTTAGAAAAAAACTTGAAGCTGATACAACCGTTAAAATAGCCGCAATACGTGGCAAAGGGTATAAGCTTGAAGTTGGGGTGTAGTTTTTTTTACGTGCATTTATGAGCACAGCATTTTTTTACAAAAAACTACTTCTTTATTTTTAGCGGCTGCTTAAATAAACTGCTGTAGGCTTTACACAAAATTATACCGGCTGATTTTTTAAGAGAAAGATAGTTTTTTCACAGTGCGACGTTTAAGGCTTTGTGCAGTTGGGGAATTAACCAATTGTCCTCCGCCCGGCAACTGAACCCGATTGAAAATTGGTGTTGAAGTTAACAACTAAAAGCCAAATAGAATTCGGTGAAGCCCGACATTAGTTGATAGTAGTAAACTGCCGATTGTTGTTCCGTCCGACAGCCTTGCGGCAAATACCCATGTTATTTGCCGTTTTTTATTTTAAGTTTTCTGATTTACACCATTCAATTATTTTAGGGTAGAAGTCTGTAATTGTTTCGTTTGATTTTCTGTCTTGATAAAGCAATTTCATTTGTTCATAAAATTCTGCAAATTTTATGAATTTACGAACCTTAATCATTACGTCTATTTTTGTTTTTTCAACTATTTTTTTTTCTGAATCATTTAATTCTTGGATTGCAAACAATAGATAAACGGAATGAGTAAAATACTCATTAAAAACTGAGTAGCCTGTTTTATATGAATTGCTTGCACCGCCATTTGTCCATTTAGTTCTATGCGTTTGATTTATTAATTCATTTAATGTTTTTTTGTATTTTTTACTAACAGGGTTAACATAGTTATGGTCAATTTCTGTCATTACAGTTCCAATGTATCTTGCCCTTTCTACGTTGTGAATATCTGAACTTTTACTACTAAAATTTTTTACCCACATTATACAATTTCTATTTCCTTGAAATTTAAAACGTTGAGTAAAATGTGTATTACCCATCAATGGACTAATTATAATACGATAATTTTTATGTTTGGCAGGAAATTCTTTTTCCAACCATTTTTGTTGTTCATTAACCTTTGCATTTTGTTGAACAGTTTTAAGTTCTTCTATGTAATAATCTTTGTGTTGTTTATAAAACTCTTCAAAATTTGACACTTTTGCAAAATTTTCAATATTTCCTTTGCTTACTGCTTTCAAATTAATATAGGCTCTCCTAACCCAAGGCATTATTTTTACTTTATCAAGTTGGTTATTTTTTAAATTTAGATTACAGCCAATCTGCACATTGTAAACATAATTTGAAGCACTTTTACGCAAGGATTTGTTTAAATCTGTAATTAGTATATGGTTTTTATATGGCGCAAAATAATTGATAACGTCCTTGTAGTAGTCTGAATTTTTATTGATTACTTCATCATAAACATTATAACCATTTGAAACAATAGTTGTATCAGTCAATGCAATTGCAATTTGCATTAGTTCATAAGTCATAGGTGTTTCATAGGTTATTTTCTCGTTAACAAGAATTGCAGAGTTGTCAGTTCTTGTTTGACCAAAACATTCACTTACAAATAGTCCGCTTAAAAGTCCTAACGTGTAAATAACAATTTTTATAAAAGTTGCTTTCATTTTTCCGTTTTAATTTTATAGATTTTGCTACGTATTTCTTAAAGGTAAAGTCATTCTAAAATGGCACACAACGAGAGTTTGTGAAAAAACCTCTCTCCCAAATATACACACAATGTTAAAATAACAAAAGCCCTCAAAAGCGAATGCAGTCGAGGAGGACAAGAACGGCGGCGAAGAATGCATTCGTGAGGACACCACAAGTGTTCGGAAGATTATACACAGTTTTAAGTAGTTTGTGCAAAACTTATCTTGGAAGTAGCACGCCA
>JAGVCC010000080.1 GCA_020059395.1 Chitinophagales bacterium
ATTATTATTAACCGTGGCACCGGCGGCGGTATTGCTGCAAGGCCATGGATAAAAATAAGAGTGCTGCGTAATGGCACTACTGGTTACACACTACAATATGCCGGTATTACCGAAACAAGTTTTAAAACTTTACAGATAACAAAAAACAACAACTATAATTTTACACATGTGTCCTTTACCAATGGAATTGTGGATGGTGAGCCTGAAAAAGAAAAATGGGATTTAGTATGGAGCTATTCTGTTTTTCTGGCCAACTTTGGTGCAGGTAATGTTCCTTATAATTTTTCAGATTTAATTGCGGTTAATCATTTATCAAATGTTACTGTAACAACAAAAGTTTATGCTGATGCCGCAACAGCCTCTGCAGCTTACACTGCATTTAATAAAGACAGTGTGAGCAATACCACTATGGTTACAGGCCGCTGGACGATTGGCAGCAGCTGGCGCAGCACACAACCTGCAACAGGTGCAAGGCAGGACAGATTTTATGTAATAAAAGACCCCAACGGTAATTATTATAAACTAAAATGTGTGGCTATGGGTGTTGGTACCGATGGTGGCACAAGAGGAAAGCCAGAATTTAAATACGCACTGATAAAATAATCCGCTTTAAATATCTGATACAAGCTGCTTTTAAAAAAAGCAGCTTTTTCTTTTTGCGTAAATGCAATTACCAATGCGGCACAATTGTGTCATGGTTATGTAATTGCTTTGATAAAAAAAGAAAACTATGTTGAACAAAGTGAAATGCCACCTTGCGGCAAGAAAAATATTTTTAGCGGCAGTTTTATTTACTGCTATTACAGCAACTGCACAGCAACAAAACGGTAAAAAAAATGTAGACGCTTTGTGCGGTTGCTTTAGTGTGGAGTTTAAGTATGCAGAAACATTTGCCCCCGACCCTAATTATAAATATCATGAAAGAGAATATATCAGCGGCGGTACCGAACTGTCGTTACCTATTGAAGTATCAGATAAAAAAATTGTGATTCAGCACCTGCTGGTAATTACAGACAGTATGATTGTAAAACACTGGCGGGAGGAATGGACCTATGAAAATCCTGAGCTGTGGGTATACCAAGGTGATAAAACCTGGAAAAAATACCACTGAAACCAGAAGCTGTAAAAGGCAAATGGACACAAACCGTGTGGGAAGTAAGTGACGAACCCCGTTATCAGGGCCTTAGCCAGTTCATTAATTTAGATGGCAAAACCATTTGGCAAAGCACCACCGATGCACCACTGCCAAGGCGTGAATACTCTGTAAGAGATGATTACAATGTATTAAACCGTACCAACCGTATTAATATTACAGACAGCGGGTATGTACACGAACAGGAAAATAAAAAAATAATCCGCAGTGCTACAGCAGATAAACTGCTGGTAGAAGAAAAAGGCATTAACAGTTACAAACGTTTAAACCCATCTGCCTGCAATGCTGCAAAAGTATATTGGGAAAAACATAAAGGCTACTGGCAAAAAGTAAAAACAGTTTGGAGTAATTACATCAACAATACAAATACAGTACACCTGCAAACAAAAGTAGAAGGTAAACTATTACATGAGTACCTGATGGTGCTTGCAAAAGATTATACTGCAGGCAAAGTAACGGCAGCTGATATTGACCATGAAATAGCCGCTACAATAAACCGTTTTATAATAAAGAGCTGATTATTGCAGCCAGCTTATAAATGCAAAGCGCCCCGGAAATCCGGGGCGCTTTTTAGTGCATTCGTTTCAGGGGATAACGATATAAATTAATTAAGGATATTGTGTGGTAATCGTAGTAAATATTGGTTATTTTTCAAAAGGATGTTGAGCGGCAATCGTTGTGAATATTGGCTATTCTTCAAAAGGATATTGAACAGATACAGGACTCTAAAACGGCTGCAGGATTATGTTTTAAAAAAGTGACGGGAGTAAGACTACCCCCGTCTTTACCCTAATAAAACCCTAAACCAGCAAAAATTTTAAATACATTATTTTTTATAACCACAGTATATTTCAATGATATTGGGATAATTCTTTTAGTTAAAACGAGGCTTTTTGCAACATTATTTTGGTAAACAGTACAATCTTTAAAAAACACTCAAACTCATAATTACCAATACTATGCCAATGGCTGAAAATGTGGATAACTAACGCCGAAAGTCAATGACAGCAAGGGTTTCAGGGGATTTTACTACTGCGCCTTGCAGCAAAAAAAATTGTTACGCAGTATATTTACCATTATCTATTTGTTGTTTTAACTGGGCGTTTTACAGCTATTTAAAGGCTGCCTCCAACAACCTGAAATGTTGAAGTATAGCACCGTGTATTTTATTACCTTTGCAAACTTATTTACAAGGCATTTTCAGCATAATTTATGAGCACCCGGTACAAAGAATATCAGCAATTAAACCTTCCCGCTATAGGCGAAGAAATTTTAGCTAAATGGAAAGCACACAATGCTTTCGAAAAAAGTGTAAGCTTAAGGCAGGGCCATCCGCCCTTTGTGTTTTACGAAGGCCCGCCAAGTGCCAACGGCATGCCCGGCATTCACCACGTCATCAGCCGCACATTGAAAGATTTGGTGTGCCGTTATAAAACAATGCAGGGTTTTCAGGTAAAGCGCAAGGGTGGCTGGGATACACATGGCCTGCCTATTGAGCTGGGCGTAGAAAAAGAACTGGGCATTACTAAAGAAGACATTGGCAAAAAAATAAGCGTAGAAGATTATAACAAAAAGTGCCGGGAAGTGGTAATGCGCTTTAAAGACAAGTGGGATGAGATAACTGAAAAAAGCGGTTACTGGGTTGATTTAAAAAACCCTTACATCACTTTTGAAAACAATTATATTGAAAGCCTCTGGTGGTGTTTAAGTACGCTTTACAAAAAAGGTTATTTATATGAGAGTGTGAGCATACAGCCCTACTCTCCTGCTGCAGGTACAGGTTTAAGCAGCCATGAATTAAACCAGCCTGGTACATATAAAGATGTGAAGGATACGAGTGCGACGGTGATGTTTAAGGCCTCCCTAAATCCCTCCCGGGGAGGGACTTACGAAGGCTCTGCTATGAAGAAAATTCTTTCGGCACTTGAAGGCTCAAAAGCCCCTTCTCCCCTTGGAGAAGGGGTTGGGGATGAGGTCTTTTTAATGGCCTGGACAACTACGCCATGGACCTTACCTTCAAATTTGGGTTTAACAGTGGGTCCAAACATTGAGTATGCTTTGGTAACTACTTTCAATCCTTACACACACCTTCCAGTTAATGTAATACTTGCAAAGGCTTTAGTGGGTAAATATTTTAAAGCTGAAAATGAGAACGGTGATTTTGAAGCGTATGCAAAAGACGGTAAGAATATTCCTTATAAAATAATTACAACGCTTAAAGGAAGCGAACTGGAAGGATTACAATACGAACAACTCCTCCCTTCCGAAGCAAACACTTTAGAAAAAATACAGGAGATTACTCCCGGCGCACAACCTTTCCGTGTTATTCTGGGTGATTTTGTTACTACAGAAGATGGTACCGGTATTGTACACACCGCTCCTGCTTTTGGTGCAGATGATTTTAGAGTAGGCAAGAAAAATAACCTGGGCATTTTAACCCTTGTTGACAAACAGGGAAAATTTGTGGATAGTGTGGGCGAATTCAGCGGCCGCTATGTAAAAAATTATAAAGACGAGAAAGATTATGTAGATGTAAATGTGGACATAGCTGTAAAATTAAAATTAGAGAACAGGGCTTTTAAAGTTGAGAAGTACGAACACAATTATCCGCATTGCTGGCGTACAGATAAACCCATAATTTATTATCCACTAGATGCATGGTTTATAAAAACCACTGCAGTTAAAGACCGCATGGTGGAGCTGAACAAAACCATTAACTGGAAACCCGCCGCCACCGGCACCGGCCGCTTTGGCAACTGGCTTGAAAATATGGTGGACTGGAACCTGAGCCGCTCAAGATTTTGGGGCACTCCGCTGCCCATTTGGAAAACTGAAGATGGCGAAGAAGAAGTTTGCATTGGCAGTATTGAAGAACTGAATACGGAAATAAGAAAAGCCGCTGAAGTATTAGGTGGCGAAACCAACAAACATTATTTACACGAAGGCATATTGGATTTGCATAAACCCTATGTGGATGATATTATATTAGTATCTACGGCAGGCAAACCCATGAAACGGGTGCCTGACTTAATTGACGTTTGGTTTGACAGTGGCGCAATGCCGTATGCCCAATGGCATTTCCCTTTTGAAAATGTGGAAACTTTTGCTCAAAACTACCCTGCCGATTTCATTGCTGAAGGCGTTGACCAAACAAGAGGATGGTTTTATACATTACATGCTTTAGCGGCTCTTTTAAAAGACAGC
>JAGVCC010000094.1 GCA_020059395.1 Chitinophagales bacterium
TCGCTTAACAAAAGACTTTCTATAGGAAGATCGTTTAACTGAGCAGGAAGTGCGGTAGATGTTAATACACCCTGCCTGATTGCAGGCAAGTTATTTTTCACGGCATAACCCACCCAGGTTTTTTGCATCAATAAAACAGCAAACAGATTTTTAAAAAACTGCAGTGGTTTTTTTTGTGTAAAAAAATGCAGCGGAAAAATAAGCAGGAACAACATTGCCGTAACAGCATCCAGCAAATTTTTATTGCGCCTGTTAACCGGATTGGCAATAGTAAATTTTTTACTTGCAGAAAGTGCATCTCCACTGGTATCTTTATTATCGCTGCCCACAATACTGCTGCTACCACTGGCATGAAACTTTGTTTTTATATGCTTGGGAAGCAACTGTACCTGCTGAATAATTTCTTTAAAACTTAATCCGTCTTCACAAAAAATTACTTCTTTAACAGAATAAGTGCTTATTAAATGCGGCAGCTGTTCCAGTCTGCCCAATGCTGCAGCATCCGTATGTTGTGTACCCGCCACCCTGCCCAATACCCTTTCTCTCATACCGGCATGGTGCATTATCTCGTTTATTTTTTCAAAGTCGGTTACCGATGCCACTACTACAGTTTGTGGCGCTTCATCCTCATCTGCAATTACTGTTAATAATTGCAGCCGTATAAAAATAAAACGCAGTAGCGTCATAATTACAAAGGCCATTGCAATACCAAATACCAAAATGCCTCTTGAAAAACGAATGTGCTCAGGCAGCAATGCATAACCACTTAACAACACCAGCACGGCAATACCCACAGAATGATTTAACTGCTGTTGCCTGTACCCCTTATCATACAGCCCTGCATAATACGATGCAATTAAAAATATAATAGTAAAAATGGGAAACGCCACAATGAGCATATTTGGGGAATAGTTTACATCCTGCCGTATGTATGTGTTCCATAAATATTTTACTGACCAAAAACTGGTAAAAATTATACCAGCATCTAAAACAGGCAGACCAATTTTTTGCAACAGTTTGCCTGTAAAGGCAACACTAGCTCTTAAAAATATTCCTGTTTGAATGAGCAGATTAAAAACTCCTGCTTTTGTGCCGCTATAATGCTTTTTTACAAACAGACTCATGGCACTGTAAAAAAGTCGCACATAGTTAAGACTTCCTTTTTTAGTACTTTCTCCTTTAAAATGTATAATAGGCGCTTCTGCAAAATAATAGTTTTTATAATTACCGCCACTTGCTGTGCAATTGCCTTTTTGTATGCGATAACTTAAATCCACATCTTCGCCATACATAAAAAATGTTTCGTCAAAACTGCCTAGCTCTTTTAATACCTTATGTGGTATCATCATAAAAGCGCCGGCAAGTACATCTACTTCGTGGTTTTCGTTTGCAGATAAATTACCCAAATGATACCTTGAAAATGATTTAGAATGCGGAAACAGTTTTGCCAGTCCGCTCAATTTATACAGCGATGTTAAAGGGCCCGGAAAGGCTCTTTTACTTTCCTTTAAAAAATTGCCGCTGCCGTCAATCATTTTAATACCCAAAGCACCAGCCTGTGTATGTGTTTCAAAAAAAGCAATACATTTTTCAAAACAATCTTCAGGTACAATAGTGTCAGGGTTTAAAAAAAGAACATACTCTCCTTTTGCGTTTTGTAATGCCTGATTATTGGCTTTTGAAAAACCTGTGTTTACCGTATTCCAAAAAAAATATACTGTTGGGAATTTTTCTTCAAGCAATTGCCTGCTGCCGTCGGTAGAATTATTATCAACAACAATAATTTCTGCCTGTATATTCCTGCACGCCTTTAAAACTGAAAACAGGCATTGCTCCAGAAAATATTTTACGTTGTAGTTTACTATAATTACACTCAGTTGCAAAACAGCGGGGGTTATATTTGCGAAATAAGATTTTTTATTTCATTAAAGCAAAAATACATCAGGGCAGTTGTATGCTTTGTAAATGGTTTATGCTGTTATAAGGGTCATATTTTTTCTTTACCTGCTGTAAACGCTGGTAGCTGTTACCGTAGTAAGCGGTTTGCCAGTTGGTAAAATTTACATCAGGATAATTGCGGTATTGAGCCGCAATTCCGTTTGTTGTAAAAATATTTTGCACGGCAGCAAATTTTTCCAGCAAGCGTTTACTCTGTGCAGGTACTTCCCAATAAGTTTGCAACTCACTAAAAAACGGAAAAGCCCTGTGCGGAAAAGCGGCCTCCATTTCTTTTTGCGCATTAATAATATTGCCACCAAGTGTATTTACCTGATAAATCATACCGGGTGTGGTAACAACAGTTGCTATTACTTTATCTATAAACGATTCAATTTCGGTAAAGGATTTATATAAGCCTGCCGAAGCATTTTTAAAATAAAGCGGTTCTTTTCTGCCATAAAAAACTTTTAGTGCTGTAGCCAATGGCTTTGCTGCTGTTTGTGTTGCTTTTGCTGAAACAGAAGAAAGCATTTTAATTGCCTTTTCAACATCAGGCGTATTTTTCTCAATATTTGTAAGCAGGATGTAAGCCGTTTTTCCATTAAGCACATATGCAGAAAAGCAGGATGGCGGCAGTAATGCCGCAGCTTCAAACCATGATTTTAAAATTGCCTGCGCTTTTACAGCATCTGTTTTATATGTTTTAAAGCGATAACTGTGCATGGTTTTAGGGGCCTTGTGTGTTTTAAATTTGAGCTCAGTTATTATACCAAAGTTGCCATTGCCACCACCCTTGCATGCCCATAACAGTTCCGGGTCGTTTTTAGTGTTAATAATGTTGCCGTTGCCGTCAACCATTGTAAGCTCTAAAAGACTGTCGCAGGTAAGGCCAAATTTGCGTGCAAGTAAACCATAACCGCCGCCTAAAACCAAACCACCAATACCAACAGTGGCGCAGGAGCCACCTGGCAGCACTCTTCCTTTGGGCAGCAACTCATCATACAACTGAAATAATTTGCAACCTGGCTCAACTGTTATTGTTTCTTTATCTGCCCATGTAATAGTATTTAACATCGAAAGATTTATCACCATTCCATTATCGTTTACAGAAAAACCTTCCATGCAATGCCCGCCGCTTTTTATTGCAATGGGCAGTTTATTTTGTTTTGCGTATTGCACCGCCTCTGCAACACCTGCTGTGTTTTTACACAAGGCTATAACTTGCGGATACCTTTCAATGCGTTTATTAAACCCCTGCCGCAATTCGTCATATTGTGCTTCGCCTTTTTTATAATAATCAACATTGGCTGTTTGCACCAGCACATAGTGTTTAGCTATTTTTTTTGCAAATACACTCAGTGGCACAAAGGCTGCCAGTTTAATAAAATCTTTTCGTTGCATACTGTAATATTAATGGCAATTTAAAGTATAAAAATTTTACAAGCCCTGCTTTGTTTTATCTTTGCGGCATGATTAAAACAACCTTACTTAAAGCCGTTGAAGCCGGTGCAGAACAGTTAAAAAAGTATTTCAATAACCCCGATTTAAAAATTACTAACAAAGAAGGCATTAACAACCCGGTTACTGAGGCAGACCATGCGGCTGAAAAAGCAATTATTGATATTATTCAAAGTGCATTTCCAGATCATTTTATACTGAGTGAAGAAACAGGAGAAATTATTACCAACAGTGAGTACAAATGGATTATTGACCCTATTGACGGTACTATAAATTTTGCCAATGGCATACCTATTTGCTGCGTAAGCATTGGCGTGGAAAAAAATGGCGAAATGATTATGGGTGCTGTAAGTGCGCCCATGATAAACGAATTATATTTTGCAGAAAAGGGGCAGGGTGCCACATTAAACGGAAAAAAAATAACTGTAGGTAATAAAGCAACAGTACTTAGCAGTTGTTTGGTTACAGGTTTTCCTTACACATATTTAGATACGCCTAATGGACCTTTGCAAATTTTTGAAAAGTTGATTCGTAAAGGTGTGCCTGTACGCAGACTGGGCAGCGCCGCCATTGATTTATGCTGGGTGGCTGCAGGAAGGTTTGATGGTTTTTACGAACATAAACTGGCTGCGTGGGACAGCGCCGCAGGTTTTTTAATGGTGCAGGAAGCCGGTGGAAAAGTTACTGACTTTGAAGGCAAGCCATATTCGCCTTATCAACCGCATATTTTAGCAACCAATGGGCTGATACATGAGGAGATGGTGGAGGTGGTGAATGGGAGGAGTGGATTGTAGATTTTAGATTGCCGATTTTAGATTTAATTGAGAAAGAAGTATTGTATACGATTATTGATAATTTTTAAATACTACATTAATTATAAATAAATTGTAGGGATTAAATAAATGTACATGTTCATCGAAAAATTATCAAAGTTATTTGATAAATAAGTTAGTTTACGAAAATCCGAAATCGGCAATCTAAAATCACAAATCTCATATGGCCATAACTAAATTTGACATCATGAAACGGCTAAAGCTGCTTGCTGTAAACACTGCAAAGCTGTGCCTGCTTTTACCAAACAATGTGGTAAACAAAATATACATTGGTCAAATTGTAAGATGCTCCAGTTCTTCATCTGCAAATTACCGATCTGCCTGCAGAGGTAAATCCAAAGCAGATTTTGTTAATAAATTACGGATAGTTGAGGAAGAGCTTGATGAAACCATGCATTTTTATGAGTTATTAGCAGAGTTTAATGCCCCTTTTAAAGTTGAACTAAGGGTTTTATATACTGAAGCAAATGAATTGCTTTCAATTATTGTTACTTCAATTAATACTACTTTAAAAAATATAGCTGCCGAAAAGGAAAAGGCTAACAAACCAAAAAAAATCTGAAATCGGCAATCTAAAATCTAAAATAATGGACAGAACAGAAATAGCTTCCCTCGGTGAATTTGGCCTTATCGACCATCTTACGCAAAACAACGAAACAAAAAATGCCAGCACCATTTTAAGTGTGGGTGATGATGCTGCAGTGATTGACCATTTTGGAAGGCAAACAGTTATAAGCACCGACTTATTATTAGAAGGTATTCACTTTGATTTAAGCTACACACCGCTTAAACATTTAGGCTATAAAAGTGTGGTGGTAAATGTAAGTGACATTTATGCTATGAATGCCACGCCCACACAAATTGTTTTAAGCATTGGCATAAGCAATAAGTTTAGCGTAGAAGCGCTGGATGAATTTTATGAAGGCGTATATGCAGCCTGTGAAAAACATAATGTGGATTTAATTGGCGGCGATACCACCAGCAGCCAAAAGGGTTTTGTAATAAGCATTACAGCCATTGGCGAAGTGGCGCCAGATAAATATGTAAAAAGAAGCACCGCCAAAGTAAATGACCTTATTTGTGTAAGTGGCGACCTTGGTGGTGCTTTTTTAGGCCTTACCATTTTAGAACGGGAGAAAAAAATATTTGAAACAACCGGTGCACAGCCCGACCTGGAAAACCAGGCATACATTGTAGGCCGCCTGTTAAAACCCGAAGCAAGAAAAGATGTGATTGAATATTTTGCCGCACAAAATATTATGCCCACCAGTATGATGGATATTAGCGATGGCCTTAGCAGTGAGCTACTGCACATTTGCAAACAAAGTAATGTGGGCTGTGTAATTTATGAAGACAAGCTACCGCTTAATGAAGACAGTAAAAACTTTGCTTATAAATTAGAGCTGGACCCCACAGCCTGTGCATTAAGCGGTGGTGAAGATTATGAGCTGCTGTTTACCGTAAGCCAAACTGACTTTGAAAAAGTAAGTGCTAATAATGGCTTAAGCATTATTGGATATATAACTGAAGACCCAGCCACAAAAACTATTATTACCCGTGGCGGTAATACCCATGATTTGGTGGCGCAGGGGTGGAATCATTTGAAGAAATAACAACCGATATTTGGAATATTTCAGTTACTAAAATATATACCCAATTTTAATTGCCGCCAAAGTATTTATTTCTGCTTCGTTATTATTAGAAAAATCAACACGAATTCCAGCCAATATGTTTTTTGTAATATTAAATTCTATTCCAGTAGAAATCCGGTAACCGAAAGTAAACCCGTTATTAAAACTGAGTGTAGATAATCTTGTTGAAGTGCCACTTGGGTCAACTCTTCTGGATGCTATTTTTTCTTGAGAGCGGTATGAGTATCCAAATGTTGGCCCAACTTGAATACTAAAGCCTTTTACAATTTTGTTAAATGGATAGTATGATATTTTAGGCCAGAGATTTGTATTAGAAACATGATAAAAAGACTGGTTAAAAAACTGATCTACAGTTGCATCTTCAACTACTGGATTCCTTACACCGTGTTCAAAAATTATTTCTGTACCAAGCAATAGCTTTGAAAGCGCAAACGACGGTTTCTTTTTTATGTTTTTACTTGCGTCAATTAATATAGCATAGCCTAATATATCTCCTGTTCCAAAGTTTACCCTGCCAGCAGAGAGGTTTAAAAAAAATGGATTATTTGAACTACGTTGGCTAAAAGAAAAATTTCCTATGAGAAGAAATATAGTAATAAGCCACATTTTTTTCATAAAGTTGTAATTTGTTATATAATGTTGACATTAAATTAATAAACCTGTAAATTAAACTTACAGGTTTATTAGTATTTACTATTATGGTAAAGTTTTATAAGGCAAAGTCCAGCAAACGTCTGCACCACCGCTTTGATCACCATCATACCATGGCCATCCATGTGTAAATGGTAAAGGTAAAAATGTTCCATCTGTAGAATACCCCCAACCTTGGTCTTCGAATGCAGCGGTAAAATAAGAATTCCTAGATATTTTTAGTTGCCTAATTATATCATCTTGAGAAGATACTGAAACTTCATATCCAATGGAGCCTGTTATTGTTGAACCCGGTACTACTGTAACAGTAGTTCCAAGTGAACCCTCAAATTTTTTTGTATTTACATTATCTTCTTCGTATATGCCAAAAATTTGCTCTAAATCATTAGGTACCCAGTCGTCATCCCAAACTGCAAAAATTGTCTTCTTTCTGCTAGTGTAAAGTCTAATATCTTTTCTGCTAAATCCTACTGATACAATGTCTTGAAAAGTTGTTACTTGCCCATTTACAGGTTGTAAATAACCGGTTAAATGACAATATTTTATTTCAGAACCGCCACCATTGCCAGTAAAACTAATTAGCCTGTCATATTGTTTTTTGCAAGCACCTTCTCCAACATATACCCTGCTAATGCCTGGCGGCGGTGGAGGAGGTGGTGGTGGACCATTTGGTTCTGGTTCAATTTCAATACCATTTAATCCAACTATTTGTGTAGGGTTTGCAAAACAAAAATCGTCGTTTACCAGCACTTGTATATAGTTTTGAAATATACCATTAACAAAGAGTGGCATATCGCCAAGCCCTTCGTCTGCATCCGCGGTAGCAGTAGCAAGGCTTGTTATAGGTGCATAAGTAACTGTGCCGCCCCCTTCTGGTAAATACTCTTCGCTGTAAGGAAAATAAACTGTTGGATTATTACCATTTCCAGGTTCGTTATTTGCTGTTGGGAGCGAATAATTTAAGCTTTCCAGAAAATGTATAAACTCAGTGTCATTCGTTTTTTTTGCTTTTTGCCAAAAAGCTTCTGCAAATTTATTTAGGCTTACATTCCACTTTTTTGTGTATAAAATAAATTTATCGCTTAACGGAAGCAGACTTACTTCGGGGTAAATCAAATCCTTTACCGGCACCGTTTCGTCTTTGTACGTACGTGAAAAAATTGCTGCATTTACAACCTTAAGGTTTGAGTTGTCTTTATATATCTCTTTTAAAACTTCGGTAATCTTTCCAAGGTTTTCAACTAATTTTTTTTCCTCGGCTGTTGTTGGAAGTTTAGATACTTTAGCCGGATTAACACCGATTTTAGTGGCTGGTAAATCAGGCGTGGTTTTTTTACATCCGGCTATTGCGAATAATATAAACGCAGATAGTAAGGAAATTTTTAGATTTCGCATTTTGATGATTTAAATTAATGATTAAATGTAGTGTATCGGTTCAGGCCTGAATAACACTATAACTATATAAAACTCACAAATTATTAAATAGTAACACTTATTTTTACGCTACATTTTTTTCCAGTTCCGCTATTTTAGTTTCCATCATCATAGTATTTTTACGCAGTATATTTAATGTTTAAAAAATTACAATTCTTTTAAGTATGGTATTAAATTTTTTATACTATATTCGGTGTAGTATAATCACTGCACCCTGTATGCACAACTTAACTAATCAGCAATTAGGCAACAACATCCGTAAATGGCGCAACCTTCGGGGATATCAACAGCAAAATTTTGCCGATGTAATTGGTATTGCTAAAAGCAGCTTAAGTAAAATTGAAAATGGCAGCCAGGAAGCAAAAATTGGTTTGCTGCAAAAAATTGCCGCCTGCCTTAAAATTAAAGTAACCCAACTTTTTACAGACCCATCTGAGCTGTTGCCCCCCCCCCCAATAATGACATATAACCCTGGTAATTAATACCCAGCTTAAAACTTTTAAGTAGTTTTGCCATCAATGAAAACAATAACCTGGTATTATATACTGCTGCTTTGTTTACCGGTTTATTCCTGTGTATCTACCCAAAAAAACTACAGCCCCTACAAAAAATATCCCAAAGAGCAATTACAAAAGGATTACACCCTTCTGCGTAATATTTTACAAACCAAACACCCTTCGCTGTATTGGTATACTGCTAAAGACAGCATGGATTACTACTTCAATCAATATTACAATGCCATTGAAGACAGTATGACCGAACAGCAGTTTGGCTGGAAGATACTGGCACCACTTACAGATAAGGTACATTGCGGCCATACAAGCTTTGGTATGAGCAAGGCATACAATAAATGGATTAAAGACAGAAACCTGCCATCGTTTCCGCTGTTTATGAAAGTATGGAACGATACTATGGCCGTTACCGGAAATTTGAACAATAAAGACTCCATTTTTAAACGGGGCACACTGGTTACAGGCATTAATGGTGTAAGCAATATACAGCTGCAGCAAAAAATGTTTAATTACATGACGGAAGATGGCTATGCCAACAACGTAAACTTTTTACGCCTTAGTAATAACTTTCCGTATTACCACCGCAATATTTTTGGCTTAAGCAAAACATACACCATAAACTATATTGACAGGGGCGGTGCAGCACAAACAACTACGTTACCGCTGTTTGAATTAAAGAGAGATACTGTAAAAAGAAAAAAGCCTGTGGTGAGACCGGATGCACCTTCAAAAGCACAAAGAAAAAAAATGATGCTGCAAAATATCCGTTCGCTTGCAATCGACACTGCTAACAATACAGCAGTTATAACGCTCAATACTTTTTCAACCGGCAGGTTGCGTAAATTCTTCCGTCAAACTTTCCGGTATATAAAACAAACGGGTATTAATAACGTGGTGCTGGATATACGCAGCAATGGCGGCGGTAAAATAAACAGCAGCACCCTGCTTACTAAATATGTTACAAGGCAGCCATTTAAAGTGGCAGACAGTGCTTACAGCATTACACGTAATTTAGGCCCTTACACCAAATACATAAAAGGAAAGATTTTTAACAATATTGGCCTGCTGTTTTTAACGCACAAAAAGAAAGATGGCAATTTTCATTTTGGAATTTGGGAGCGTAAAACCTATCATGCAAAACATAAAAACCATTATAATGGCGATTTGTATGTGCTGATTAATGGGCAAACATTTTCTGCTTCCACACTTTTTAGTAATGCTGTAAAAGGACAAAAGGGAATTTATATTATTGGGGAAGAAGCCGGCGGCGGCTGGTACGGCAACAGTGGTATTATGATACCCGATATAACTTTACCCAATACACATTTACGTGTGCGGCTGCCGCTGTTCCGCCTGGTACAGAACAATCATTTGGTACAAAATAAAGGCCTGGGCTTAATGCCCGATGTATATATACCCACCAGTTACGAGGCGCTTATTAAAAGTTACGATAAAAAAATGCAGGTGGTAATGGAAATGATTAAAGCTAAAAAGTAATTGGGAATTAGGAGTTGGGGTGCAAGGTTGAAGTTTTAGTGTATTATAAATGCATCCCCATCTTTCCAAAAAGGGAAACGTGTGCGTACTTCTTCTAATTTTTCTTTTGACAGTGTAATAGTGTTAATGTCTTCTTCATCTGCCATATGATACAGCACCTGGCCCATGGGGTCAATTACCAGTGTATTACCACTGTGATAAATATTGTTGCCATCATTACCCACCCGGTTTACACCAATAACATAACATTGGTTTTCTATTGCCCTTGCACATAACAGTGTTTTCCATGCATGGCTGCGTTTTTCGGGCCAGTTGGCCACATACATTAAAACGTCGTATTCAACCTCACCCCCAGTGGAGAGGGGAGCTTGGCGGCTCCACACAGGAAAGCGCAAATCGTAACAAACCTGCAAATTAATTTTCCAGCCTTTTACAGATGCGATGAGTCTTTTATTTCCTGCAGTGTAATGTTGATGCTCACCGGCATATGCAAACAGGTGGCGCTTGTCATATTGTCCAAACTGTCCGTTGGGCAGCATCCATACTAAGCGGTTAAAATATTTTTCTTCTTCACTAATAATTAAACTACCGGTTAGTATAATACCATTTTCACGGCTTACTCTTTTCATCCATGCTATTGCTTCACCCTGCATATCTTCTGCAAACAATTGCGGCTGCATACTAAAGCCGGTGCTGAACATTTCGGGCAGCATCACAATTTCTGTTTTGGTTGATAATGCAGCTATCTTTTCCTCCAGCATTTGCAGGTTAGCCCTTTTATCTTCCCAAAACAAATTGGTTTGTATGGTGGTTATGGTTAGTGTGGACATGGGTTAAAAGTCGTTGGTCATCGAAACATTAAGGCGTATTAAGTTTTTCAAATTTAAGCATAATACCAACGCAGCTTAAAAAACTGCAGATCAAGATTTAAAACAACAATCATAAGTTGTGGTAGTGTGCCAGTGTAAAAACCATAAAAAAAGAATGTCAAAACTGCTATAACATTGGTTTACATCCCGCCTTCGACAAGCTCAGGCTGACAACTTTTCAAATCGAACTACTTACCTAAGTCCCCCTTCAGGGGTCAGGGGCTTTTATAACTTCATCAACCTGTTTACCGCTTCCTCTAAAGTACTTTCTTTTTTTGCAAAACAAAAACGCAGCACTTTATTATCTGTTTCATTTTTATAAAAAACTGATGTGGGTATGGCAGTTACTTTATATTCTTTTGTAAGGCGGATGGCAAAGTCTTTTTCGCTTTCATCAGTAATATCATTGCAACGGTACAGCTGAAAATAACTGCCGTGTGAGGGCAATGCTTTAAACTTTGTTTGCAGCATCATACCAGCAAAATAATCTCTCTTTTGCTGCAGAAAGCTGCCCAGCTGCAGGTACTTTTCTTTCTGCTTTAAAAATGCTGCCAATGCAAATTGTACGGTGCTGTTGGTGCTAAAGCAGTTAAACTGATGTATTTTTCTAAACTCTGCCATTAAAGATGGTGGTGCCACACAATACCCAATCTTCCAGCCGGTGCAGTGGTAGGTTTTACCAAAGCTGAAACAAACAAAACTGCGTTCAAATAATTCAGGGTGGCGCAGCATGCTTTCATGCTGTTTACCGTCGTAAATTAAATGTTCATACACCTCATCGCTTACAATAAAAATATCGGTGCCGCTTACAATTTTTTTTAATTGTTCAATATCATTTGCACCCAGCACCATACCCGTTGGGTTATGTGGTGTGTTTAAAATAATGGCTTTTGTTTTGGTGGATACTTTTTGTTTTACAAGCTCCCAGTCTATTGAATAATCAGGAAAACGCAGCGGAATAATAACCGGCACAGCCCCGTTAATTTCAATTGTAGGTATGTAACTATCGTAGGCCGGCTCAAATACTATTACTTCATCGCCGGGTTGTAAAATAGTAGTGAGTGCTGTGTAAATAGCATAGGTGCCGCCGGGTGTTATGGTAATTTCTGCATCAGCATTCACAGTATTGTTATACAGGTAATGTATTTTTTCGGCAATGCTTTCACGCAGTTGCATAAGGCCATTCATGTGTACATACTGGTTGTGGCCACTGTTCATTGCTTTTGTAACCAAAGCAGTCAGTTCCGCATCCATCATAAAATCTGGAAAACCTTGGCCAAGGTTTATGGCATTGTGCTGTGCAGCCAATACACTCATTACTGTAAAAATAGTTGTGGCTGCGTTGGGTTGTTTGCTCTTTATAGTTGGCTGCAAGCAATTTATTTTAGTGTGGTATAAAAATAAAAAAGAAAGGCCACGAATTTCACGAATGTACACGGATTTTTATCCGTGTAAATCTGTGTAATCCGTGGCAGCTAAAATATTTTTTAGTTATTTGCGAAATCAGGGGCAATTCTCTTTACAAAAACTTATCTCCTTTGCTGCGTTTAATTTCAGCAACGTATTCTTTAATTTCCTGTTCTCTGTCTTTACGGCAAATCATCAGCACATCAGCTGTATCAACAATAATAAAATCTTCAATTCCCTGCAGCAGCACTAATTTTTTGTTATCAACATGCACCATGTTTTTTACTGCATCAATCACCACCACATTATCTCCGGCCACTGCATTTTCCAAATAGTCTTTACCCAGGTTATCATACGCACTGCCCCAGGTGCCCAAATCACTCCAGCCAAAGCTTGATGGTATGATGTATACATTATCTGCCTTTTCCATAATACCATAGTCAATAGAAATATTTACACACTGCGGATAAATGCGGTCAATAGCTTCCTGTTCTGTTGGTTGATTAAAATGTTCTTTTTCTGCTTCAAACACTTCGTTCATTTCGGGCAGCAGCTTTTCAAAAGCAGCCACAATATTTTTTACCTGCCATACAAAAATACCCGCATTCCATAAAAAGTCGCCGCTGGTCAAAAATGTTTTTGCTGTTGGTAAATCGGGCTTTTCGGTAAATGTTTTTACTTTAAATACATCGTTACTTACAGCCTGTTGGTCGTATTGTATATAACCGTAACCAGTGTTGGGATTTGTGGGTTTAATACCCAGTGTAACCAGTGCTTTTATACTTGCGGTAAAGCTCAAAGCTTCTAAGCAAATGCGTTTAAACTCCGGAATATTTAAAATAATATGGTCGGCAGGTGCACAAATTAAATTAGCATCTGGGTTTTGTTGTAAAAGCTTGTGAGAAATATACGCCACACAGGGTGCGGTGTTTTTTCTTGATGGCTCACACAAAATATTAGCCACAGGAATTTCTGGTAATTGCTGTGCAACAATATCTTTATACTGGTCGCTTGTTACCACATAAATATTCTCTTTAGGAATAAAAGTGGCAAAACGGTCCATGGTGCCCTGAATTAAGGTGCGTCCGGTATTTAAAATGTCTAAAAACTGTTTAGGAAAATTAGTGCGGCTCATGGGCCAAAAGCGACTTCCAATGCCACCGGCCATAATGGCTACATAGTGATTTTTGTTCATACTGGTTTGTTTAAATGATACCTTCACGTATCAGGTCGTGCAGGTGAATGATACCTGCATAAATTTCGTTCTCTATAACTACTAACTGGCTGATATTATTGTGTTTCATATTATCTAATGCTTCTGTTGCCAAAGCATCAGCATTAATTATTTTGGGGTTATGCGTCATTATATCTGCAGCAGATAACAAGGCAAAGTTGTTGCTTTTTTCCAGCATACGGCGTAAATCTCCATCGGTAATTATACCCAGCACTTTATTAGCTGCATCGGCCACTACAGCCGTTCCCAAACGCTTCTTTGTCATTTCTACAATCACTTCTTTAATATCTGCGGAAGGTAACACAACAGGCTTTTCATTTTGTGCCGATAAATCGCTTACCCTTAAATACAATCGTTTGCCCAGCATACCACCGGGATGAAACTTTGCAAAATCATGACTGTTAAACCCTTTTAATTCCATCAGGCAAACTGCCAGCGCATCACCCATTACCATTTGTGCGGTAGTGCTGGTAGTTGGGGCTAAGTTATTTGGGCAGGCCTCTTGCTGTACGGTGGTATTTAAAATAATATCGCTTTGCAAAGCAAGATAAGATTGCATATTACCCACCATACCAATAAGCGGATTACCAAAGCCTTTAATAAGCGATGCCAGTACTTTTATTTCGGGGCTGTCGCCGCTTTTGCTGATGATGATGACACAATCATCTGGCTGTATCATACCTAAATCTCCATGTATGGCGTCTGCGGCATGCATAAACAAAGCGGGTGTGCCGGTGCTGTTGCAGGTGGCCACAATTTTTTGCGCTATTATGGCGCTTTTGCCAATACCACTAATTACCAGTCTGCCTTTTGATGCAGCAACTGTTTGCACTGCTTTCACAAACGCCGCTTCAATAAATGCACTAAGGCCGCTTACAGATGCTACCTGTAAATTAATGGTGCGTATAGCTGATTGTATAATGCCCGTTGAATTCATTTTTGCCCCGCAAACCTACTTTAAATCATGCATTATGCAATGAAAGGCAGCATGTTTACATTTTGAACTTGCCAATTACGTTTTTTTTAGTATCTTAAACTATTACTTAACACTGGCAGCCGGTTGTTGATTGCTTGTTATTCCAGCTTTGAAATGTTAACTTCGCTGCCCAAAAAATAACACCGGGGTAAACGTGTGAACGATATATTGTTATGGCAAAAGCAAAATCTGCTGCAGTAAAAACCAAAACTGCAAAATCCAATAAGGTAGCTGCTACAAATAATACTGGTAATATTAATCTTACCAACGCATTACAGCAATATTTTGGCTTAGATAATTTTAGAGGTCCGCAAGAAGCCATTATACAAAGCTTGCTTAACGGAACCGATACTTTTGTTATTATGCCCACCGGCGGCGGTAAAAGCCTGTGCTATCAGTTACCTGCTATGGTTAGCGAGGGAGTGGCCATTGTGGTATCTCCCTTAATTGCGTTAATGAAAAACCAGGTAGACCTGGTACGCAGCTACAGCAGTAAAGATGATGTGGCGCATTTTTTAAACAGCACACTTAATAAAGGCCAGCAAAAAATTGTAAAAGATGATTTAACCACCGGCAAAACAAAAATGCTGTATGTGGCCCCGGAAACAATGACGAAGGAAGAGAATGTGGAATTTTTTAAAGAGCTGAATATTTCTTTTTTTGCGGTGGATGAAGCACATTGTATCAGCGAATGGGGGCATGATTTTCGTCCAGAATACAGGCGCCTTCGTGAGATAATGGACATGATTAATGAAACCGTACCCGTAATTGCATTAACCGCCACCGCCACCCCAAAAGTACAAAGTGATATTGCAAAAAATCTGGGGCTGCGTAATCCAAAAACTTTTATCTCCTCCTTTAACAGGCCTAATTTATATTATGAAATTCAGCCTAAAATAAATAAAGAACAAACCAATAAAAGCATTGTGCGTTTTATACAGCTGCACAAAGGCAAAAGCGGTATTATCTATACATTAAACAGAAAAACAACTGAAGAGCTGGCAGATATGCTGATGGCCAATGGCACCAAAGCGGTGGCGTACCATGCCGGCCTGGATGCTAAATTAAGAGCACAGCGGCAAGATGAATTTTTAAATGAAGATGTAGATGTGATTGTGGCCACCATTGCCTTTGGTATGGGTATAGACAAACCCGATGTTCGCTTTGTAATACACTATAACATACCAAAAAGTATAGAAAACTATTACCAGGAAACAGGCCGTGGCGGCCGTGACGGCATGGAAGGTAAATGCATACTTTACTACAGCCATAAAGATGTGGCCAAGCTGGAGCATTTTATGAGAGACAAGCCGCTGAGCGAACGTGAAGTAGGTGCACAGTTAATTAACGAAACAGTTAGCTATGCCGAAAGCAGCGTATGCCGCCGCAAAATTTTGCTGCATTATTTTGGAGAGGAGTATGATGATAAAAAAAGCTGCGGCCACTGCGACAACTGCTTAAACCCTAAAGAAAAAATTGAGGCGAAAGATGAAACAGTTATTGCTTTAAAAGTAATTAAAGCACTGGAAGAACGTTTTCCGGTAGAATATGTAATTGCAATATTAATGGGCAAGGCCACGCCTGCGGTAAAAATGTACCGGCACGATGAGCTGGAAGTATTTGCAACTGGTAATGATAAAGAGCCACATTTTTGGAACAGCCTTATACGCCAGTTATTGCTGCAGGGTATAATTGAAAAAGATATTGTTGAGTATGGCCTGCTTAAGTTTACAAAAAAAGGTATAGCCTATTTAAAGAAGCCCACTTCATTTAAAATTGTGCTTAACAATTTATTTGAAGATGCCAATGCAGATGATGATGAAGCAGAACAAAGTGGTGCTGCTGCCACTGCGGCTGATGATAAGCTGATGGAAATGCTGAAAGAGCTGCGTAAGAAAGTGGCTAAAGAAAAAAATCTGCCGCCCTTTGTAATATTTTTAGAAAGCAGCATGGAAGATATGGCCACCATGTTTCCCACAAGTACAGCAGAGCTGGAAAAAATAAGTGGCGTAAGCAAAGGTAAAGCACTGCGATACGGCAAACCTTTTATTGAACTGATAAGCCGCTATGTAGAAGAAAATGATATAACCAGGCCCGATGATTTTGTAATGAAAACGGTGGCCAATAGAAACAATAATAAAATCTTCATCATACAAAATATAGATAAGAAAATACCGCTGGAAACGGTAGCTAAAAACCGTGGTCTGCGTATTGATGAACTGTTGGAAGAAATGGAAACCATTGTGGCAAGCGGCACCAAGCTTAACCTTGATTATGCCATTGATGAAATGGTGGATGAATATGAGCAGGATGAAATTATGGACTATTTTAAAGGCTGCGAAACCAGCAGCCTGCAGGTGGCGCAGGAAGAACTTGCCGATAGTAACTTTAACTGGGAGCAATTAAAAGTAATGCGTATTAAGTTTTTGTGCGAATACGGGAATTAGCCCCCTCTAATGAACTTCGTTCGTTCTCTTTCAGAGAACCCCGATAGGGGAGACTTACAAGAGAACAATAATTTATAGCTGTTTTATTTTTTGATTGCAGATTGCAGATTTTTGGGAGAATACCCCTATTTTTGCA